>JAHFAF010000444.1 GCA_023250715.1 Pseudobdellovibrionaceae bacterium
CATCGAGGGAGGAAGAAAAATAGAGCGGACGTTCGATGCGGAAGGCTTGGGCCAGCCACGCGATGACCGCAATATTCAAATCGACCAAGCGTTCCCACGGTTTTTCCAGTATTGCTTCTAGCTCAAGTAAGTAGCGTTTCGCATGAGGGGCTTCGGAATAAAACTGTCGCAAAGTCCCGATTTGTTTTCTCGCCCAGGGGCTAGAGCTTTCGATTCGGATTTCGTTGATGGGGGGATGATTCAGCCCGTGATGGCGGACCGGCACGGTCAACCAGCGTGTGCCAGTAGGAGTTTTTATTTGGTTTCGATTTCGCCAGCCGTGCTTATCGTATTGGACATCATCGTAGTAGACGAAAATGTCACTGCGGCACATCTGATTGAAGTAGCCGATCCAGGGGAGGTAACTCGGCTGAAGAACTACGAGAGTTTTCTTGGTCTCAGCCAAAATACTTCTCCCACCAAAGTTGAAAGAGAACTAAGTTCCAAATTTTCTCGGCCGACTGCTCCTGGCTTTTTTGAATTAGGCCGCTCTTCTTCAAGCGATTGGGCGCCACGATGGAATGCGCGAAATCTTTTAAGCTAGAAGACAACCAATGGTTCAAGGGGAGAATGAAGCCTTCTTTGGGGCGATCGATGAGGGGTTGTGGCAGCAGGTCCCTCACCGCCTCTTTCAAAATATGCTTTACCCGACCGTCTTTAATTTTGAGCGCGCCAGGGATCGCGGCAGCGCACTCCACCACGGAGAGAGCCAAGAACGGCGGACGTGTTTCCAGTGAGTGCTTCATGGCAAGCCTATCGCTAAATGCCAAGACTTGATCGGGAAGAAGAGTGCGAAAATCTAGATGAAGCATTCGGTTCAGAGGATCGGTTGTCGAGCATTCTGAGAGAACGCTTTCAATCAAATTTTCAGTGCTCGATTTATCGACGATTTCAAGCATTCTCGGTGTGTAGAGTTGGCGCTTTTCCGCTTCCGTTCGAAGGTAAAGACTCATCCGCCACGAAACTTCATCTTTACGCGGGGCCGCTTCCCGGTGCGCACGGTAACTTCCAAAGAGCTCATCCGCGCCATCGCCGGTGAGAATTACCTTTACCTCCTTCGCGGCGGCCTTGGCGAGGAAGTAGGTGGACAAACTTCCCGAGAAAGGCTCGTCGAAAGCATCGACGATTTGATGGATTTCTTCCGGGATGTTTTTAGCGGAAAGTACAAGTTCGTGGTGGTCCGTGTGAAAAGTCTTTGAGACCAAGCGGGCAAACTCCCGGTCTGCACTTTTTCCTGGGAGAGAGTCCTCGTAGGTGAGGGTGAACGTCTTTATGGGTTTTTTCTGTTCCCGGCTCATCATTGCCACGACAGTGGAGCTGTCTAACCCACCCGAGAGGAAGGCCCCTACTTCCACGTCGGACTGAAGGTGAGCGGCGATGCTTGCCTCCAGTCGCTCGCGAAGGCGGCTCGCCAATTTGTTTTCATCCACGTTCGGCTCTTCTCTAAAATCTAACTTCCACCAACGCCGAAGCTCCAGCTTTCCCTCTCGGAAAATTGCTATTTCTCCCGGGGAGAGTTGCGAGATACCGAGGAACGCAGTGCTTGGGCTTGGGACATGCTTCAAGGAAAAGTAATGGTGCAAGGAAATGAAATCCGGTTCCTTCGGAATTTCAGCGCAAGTAAACAGAGCCTTAATCTCAGACGCAAAAAAGATCCTTCCATGGTGGACGGAATAATAGAGGGGCTTCATCCCCACGGCATCGCGCGCGAGTAGGAGCTCGTTTCGTCTTCGATCCCACACCGCAAGTGCGAACATGCCTTCGAGGTCACGGATAAAATCTTTGCCTCGTTCTTCGTAGAGATGCGGGATGAGCTCTGTGTCGGAGTGGGAGGATTCAAAAGTGTGGCCCTTCACTTCAAGCTCCTGGCGGAGCTTTCTCGAATTATAGATTTCACCATTCATGACCGCCTGAACGAGACCTCCGCTCGAGGAGACGGGCTGCTTTCCCAGTAGAGTATCGACGATAGAAAGTCTTGAGGCCCCTAATGACGCATCTGCATCATTCCAGAAGTGCACGGCATTTGGGCCGCGGTGTGACAGAGATCTTCCCATCCTCTGTAACTGCTCGGGGTTGGGTTCTCCGGTATAGCCAAATATGCCGCACATGTTCGTCTTGGATTCTGACCTTGGGTAAGCGAAACTCTACCTCAAGGAAGCACATTGGGGGAGGACAGTATCGAGTACGGATTACGCCCTGAAGCACGGGATTTTCCGATGATGCTTGTCCTTTCGTTTGCTTACCCTTGTAACGCGCTTTGTCCGCATTGTCCCTATACCAACTCCGCGATTCGAAAGACTTACAAAGATGTTCCGTGGATGCCGAAACAGACCTTCAAGAAAATCGCCGACGAGGCGGGAAGGTTCGGCGCCTACTTGCGCATTTCCGGAGGGGGGGAGCCGATGCTTCACCCCGAGGCGGTGGAATTGCTCATTTACGCGAAATCGGTGGGCGCCAAAATTGGCCTTATTACAAATGGCTCGAAGTTTACGGAGGGTAGCATTTCTTCACTTCTACGCGCCCAAGTCGATCTCATTGAATTTTCCGTCGATGCCGCGACTCCAGAGGCCTACGCCATTGCTCGCAAGGGACTGGATTGGGAGGACCTTCTTTCCACCGTGAGGAAGTGCGTTTCCGTGCGCAATGCCACGCGCGGGAGCACAAAAATAATTGCTTCAGGAGTAAATCAAAAGCTTGTCGAGATAGACGAAGTGGAAAAGTTCTGGTTAGAAAAGATTGGCGTGGATTATTTTATAAAGAGAAAGTTTCTCACCTGGGGAGAGAATACCTCCTTGGACGGGACTCGTTCCGCCGATCCCGCGCCCTATCTTAATACCGACGAAGTACCCTGTCCTTTTATTTTCGAAAGACTCAATATTGATACACGTGGAAACGTTATGGTGTGCGGCTATGACATTGCGGCGAAGACGAGCATGGGCAACGTGAACGAGCAGTCTATCGCCGATATTTGGCATGGAGAGGGCTTTCGTCATTACCGCGAAATGCATCTTGCTAACCGCGGAAAGGAAATTGCCCTTTGCTCGACCTGTCCGGATTGGAAATATCGATCTTGGACTCACAACTATTGGAAGGTCGTGGAGGGTGCTGAGTCCGTGCGATCCCGACGACTCAACGAGGCTGATGATTTCCAATTGGAAACTTGATGCTTTCTATTCTTGAAAAATTTTCTGTGTTTTTTGCCCTCCTGTGGCTCTTAACATTTATGGGGATCCTTCCCCATTGGCGGAGATTTTTTCTGGCCTATGCACCGAATGAGGAAAAGCGGAAGATCCATCTTTTCCTTTGGTTGATTTCTGTCGTCCTTCTTTTCTTCCCCCAATGTTCTTTTCTTGCATCGGCGGTAAATCTTCTCTATGCGCACCACTATTTCATTCGAAGTAGATGGTCCAGTCTCTTACGAGGAATGGGGGCTCCGGGGGCGATGCTGTTTTGGTTGTCTGGAGCCGCATTTCTGCTCGAACTAACCCGAGTAATGGATCCCGATGCACAGGGGTTTGCGGTCAGAATCCTTCAGATCGATTTTGCGCTCATTATGCTTTCTTCTGGAGTTTCGAAATTTTCCTCTGGATATCTGCAAGGCGAGGGCATGGAGTATGGTCTCGTAAACCCGATGTGGAGTT
>JAHFAF010000098.1 GCA_023250715.1 Pseudobdellovibrionaceae bacterium
CACGCTTGTCGGTTTCCCACCTCGAAAGACCGAAGATCGGGAACAAGCTTGGAAAAAGCTCTCTAAAACCACCGGAAATTTAGTTTTGCTGGAAACCCCGTATCGCTTTCCGTTATTATTGGATGAACTTCCTCGTTATTTTCCTGCTTCGAGAGAGGTTTTCCTGGCTTGGGAAATCGCGCGCCCAACGGAACATTTTTGGTGGGGAAGCTTGAGCGAGCTTCCCAAATGGGCGGAAAAGAACGCGTTAAAAAAGGGCGAATTTATTCTTATTCTGGCTAATTCCGATGCTTAATTCAAATCGTGAACGGATCCTCTTTACCTCAATTTGGGGAGTTCTTTTTTTGACGGCGGCTCTATGGCATTTCTGGCCGAACCGCCCGATGGAGGCCCCAGCCTATCCCGACGTTGTCTTGGGCAGTGAACTTTCCAGCTGGTTCGTCCGCGCCAAGATAATAAAAACGACACCCACCCTTTTCAGAGCGGAAATCGAGCTCCAAAAGAGCTATGTAGAGAACAAAAACTGGGAAGAACGGCAAATTCACCTCGCCTACCACTTGATGGGGGACCGCTCCGTTCTCTCGCAAGGAGTGATCGCCTGTCGCATCCAGCCCGAAGGCCTTATGGAAATCGATGTCCCTAATCCCAATCGCCTTACCCCGCGCCTCATTCAGCTCTCTCTCGCGCATTGAACGCTTCTCCTATAAAATACTGCGATGGATCGCAAATTAGGCTTGGCGCTTCCGGCCGGTGGTGCACGGGCCGCTTACCAGGTCGGTGTGCTGCGCTACCTCGGCAAAAGTCTCCCCGAATTTCAGCCGAAAATATTCACGGGTGTCTCGGCAGGGTCGATTAACTCCTCTTTTCTCGCACAGGGGGAGCCCTTCTCGATTTCGACGGAACATCTCTACGAGCTTTGGGAGAAGCTCGAGTTTAGCCAGGTTTTGCAGACGAATTTCAAGTCTCTACTGAGAATGGGCCTGCGCTGGGCTTCAGATCTTTTTCTCTCCAAGGTAACCCATCGGCTTCTATTGAAGTCTTTACTCGATGCGACTCCGCTCTCCCACACACTTCTTTCCCACATTCACTTTTTGAGGATTGCCCACGCGGTGAGAGATGGAAGAGTCGAAGGCATTAGCGTCAGCTGCACGAACTACCACGATGGTAGTACATCAATATTTTTCGATTCCACGGAACCCATTCCCACCTGGGCAAGAGAGAAGCGAAAAGCGCATCGCACGGCCATTCGAGTACGTCACATCATGGCATCCTGTTCGATCCCCCTACTCTTCGAGCCAGTTCGAATCGGCGATTTCCTGTATGGGGACGGCTCTCTTCGCTTTAGTTTTCCCTTGAGCCCCGCCATCCACTTGGGGGCAACTCACATTTTTGCAATCGGGAGCGCCTGTCCCAAACCGGAAAACCCGCTCGGCTTTCGCCCCGATCACGTAAGCCTTGGTTTCGTGTTTGGCGCCGTTCTCAATTCCATTTTCTTAGATAGTCTTGAGAGTGACTTCGAGAATCTTTGCCGAATGAATCTGATTGGTGCCGCAAGCCCCAAAGTCCGTCCCATTCAGGGTTTTTTGATTCGCCCCAGTCGCGATCTGGGTGGGTTGGCGAAGGATTTCTTAAGCGAAGTCCCCTTTCATCTGCGCCAACTCCTTAGATCGACTGCGGACCCGGAGGAGCTGGGAGATCTCTTGAGTTACCTCATGTTTGCGCCTGGGTACTTGAAGGCCTTGATGGAACTTGGATTCAAAGACGCGGCCTCTCAACATGACGCCATCAAAGGGTTTCTAAAATCCTGAGGCGTACATCAGAGCCCGAATCCGGCAACGGCTTGAAAAACCCACTCCCCCTTGAAAACCCCGAGCTCAATTCGGGCTGGATTTGCCCTCAATGCAGAGTCTTGTATCAAAAATGCGATTCCTCCGCCCAGGGATGGAGTTTCGCTTGTAAGATCGCTTAATGCCGGCGCCACCGTCGCAAAATTCACGAAAGCTGCTCCTCGAAAAGCAATGCTCGTGTGAAATTGATACTCCACCGTTCCCGCATAGCTATTCCGGTCTCGAAACCTATTCGATCGAACCCCCGGCACTCGAGCACTCCCCGCTAGAAATGGGTAAGCAATGAGAGGTGCGTTCTGGCTTGCCGAGGCAAGGCTGAGTTGAAAATTGAGATGGTGAGGTTTTGAAAGCATCCAATAGTAGCGAAAAAGAGCGTCCCACCTTTCAAAACTGAGCAGGCTCCCCAGCGAGGAAGTCGGAAAGACTCCCCTGCCCCTTAGCTCCAAGCCCTGCCAAGGATCGCTTCTACTATCTCGATCGTCCCAACCTAGCTCGGCCCATGGGCCGCTGTAGGATACAGAACGGGCGCTCGTCACCGTATCGACAGCAAGCGGAGCATCTTCAATACGAGAATTTTCTGCGAGCCAGCCCACCGCAAGAGTGAGCGTGGAATAGACGGGCACACGAGCCCCCACTGAACCAAAATAGTGAAGGGACAGATTGGACGTTGCGCCTGCCGAAAGAGAACGGATTCCGAGCGGGAAGTAATCCAAATGTTCTCGGCCCGCAGAGCCTTCCAGTTCGAGAAGGACCGAAGGAAAGATTTCCCCATCCTCATATCGAACTTTTCCCTTGAGAGATCCTTTCGTCGTCCCGGCAAGGGTGACAGCTCCACTTCTATCCCCATCATTAAAGCGATTATCCTCAGCACGAACCGCCAGACCCAAACCGTCGGCGGGGTTCACGAAAAGCCCTGGGTGAATTCCCCAACCGTACCCATCCAACGCCGCCTGCTCCGTTGTGCGCCCCACGCCAGCGGCTTCTTCGCGCCATTGAAGCCTTGAATCATTGGGAAAGTCTCGTCGGAATTCATCGAACCGGACTTTTGCGGTGGATCGGTTTCCATTGATCTCATGTAATCGCGCGACCGCAAATTTGATTTGCCTTCGACCCGAGGGAGTTTGCGGAGCTACCGCAAGAGTCACCAAAGCATGCTTAACGTCCTGGCCTCCACTCGGCGGAAGGTTGCTCGAGATCTGAGCCTCGAGATAGTTCCTCTCCGTATTGGATAAATTTCCCGCGCGGCCGACGTGCAAACATCTTTGCACCCGCTCGAGGTAGCTCAACTTCCACCAAGCCGCGCCACTCATGCCTTGGGCTTCGACCCAGGCGCAAAGAAATCCCGCGCGGGCTCGTAAATCCCCGTCGAAAGCGGAAAAGGAATTTTCCTCCCAAACGAGGCAGAGCTTTTGCAGATCGGAAAAATATATCGCTGCCTCGTGAGGCCGGCCTCTTAGCAGCGCTATTTCATGCAGAGTTTTCCGGTAGAGAGCTGACGCCAGGTAGGCGGAGGTGGTGGATTGCATTTCCAGGCGAGGGAGTTCTGCCTGCAGCTCGCTCAAGTCGAGCTGTTCATAAGAATGCGTTAGAAACTCGGATTGAGAAGAAACCTCGGCAAAGGCTAGAGACGGAAATAGAAGGAGAAAGACAACGCGATACATTAAAATCCGAGAGCGACGCTCGGTCTAATCGTCTCCGCTCTCCCCTTCGTTGTCATCGTCATCCTCATCATGCCCTTCACCCACGGAGCTGGGCAGGGCTGCGGACTTACCGTTGATGCCGTCCCTCAAGATCCGGCTTGGAGTGAAGGTCAAAACCTTACGCGCTGAGATAACCATGGCCTCACCCGTCTGGGGGTTTCTCCCCATCCTGGCCTTCTTGGCCCTTACCCTGAACTTTCCGAACCCGGAAATCTTAATGGCAGCGCCTTTACAAAGCTCTTCCTTCATACTTTCGAACACGAGCTCAACTAAATCAGCGGCCTCTTTCTTGGAGAACCCTACTTTTTCGTATACCGCGTCAATGAGTTCGGCTTTTGTCAGAGTCATGGTTGGCTCCTTATAGACCGGCACCGCCGGGGCAAGACCATCCTATAAGAATATTATAGTAATGTTTTCAATGATCTACTAGCGAGAAATTTCGCCCTGGAATTTGCGAGCGCAGCGAAGCAATCTCATGAATTCTAGCGTAGTCGACGAGATTACTTCGGCCCTTCGGGCCTCGCAAATTCGGCCTAGTGATTCGTTACAATGGACTTAGCGTGGTCCCCATTCGCGATGAGATCTTCTTTTGTGTAAATGAAATCATTACGATCGAAGCTCGCAAGCTCGTAATTCGGTCCCATGCGAATCGCATCCACCGGACAGGCCTCTTCACACATTCCGCAGAACACACATCTCAACATATCAATGTTGAATTCTTTCGGAAATTTCTCCACTCGTGGATCCGGATGTTCAGCTGCGGTGATGTGAATGCATGCGGCAGGACAGGCGGTAGCGCAAAGCATGCACGCGGTACATCGGATATCGCCGTTCTCTTTCACCGTGAGAATTTGCAATCCCCGGAAGCGACTCGAGTAAGCGCGCCGTTTTTCCGGATAGAAAATCGTCGGAAGTCCCTTTGGGTAAAAGAGATTTTTGAAAAAATGTCGCGCGGTGATAGCCATCCCCTTGAAGATCGCTATGAGATAGACGCGCTGATTGAGCGGCAATGTATAGGGGCTGCGAGTCTTCACGGGCTTTTTCCCTCCCAGCCAAGTTTCTGTGTCAACTCCCTCTCCCGCGATGGAGAGACAGGCTCGCGATCTTCCCCTCTCTCAATCCCAAACACCACTGCGTGGGCGTTCCTAGAGGTATAACAGGGAGGGATTGCGGCGTTTAGGCGCTGCACGAAGTCCAGAGCGTTGACCATGTGGCCGCTCTTTTCAAATGAGGTCGTATTGGGCAAGAGCACCTCTGCCTCCTCCAGACAGGGAGCTCGATTACTCGCATGCGCCGTGACTCGCACATTGCTTCCTGCCGCCTTGATGAGGAGTTCCGCTCCCGGGAGGTGCATTCCTTCGAGCCCCAAAAGAAGAAGTCTCGTCACCTTTCCCGCCTGCAAAAGCTTAACCGCGTCCGCCTGCCGCATCCACGAAATTCCAAACGTTTTGAAGACCTTCTGAAAGCCTAGTGCATTTCCAGTCAAGTCTGCGTGTTTCAAAATCCCGTCGACCGGTGTTCGGTTTTCCACAACTTTTTCGTCGACAACCCAGGTAAACTGCTTCATCCGCTCCACACCGAATGTTTGCACGCAATCGGCAATCTCTTCATTGGTCAGCTGGGTGCTGAGCGCTACAAGGAGGTTTTCAGGTTGTTTGAATTCTTCCGCCAGCTCTGCGAAGGCCTGATGCCAGGTAAATTCTCTCCAAACGCCGGCGACTTTCTTCAGGGGAGTCTTCACTCTGGACTCCGCGTAGACGTAGTGAAAATCCCAACGGCCGGTATCGCAAATCCAGCTTTTATTCACGTCGGGGTTTCGACGAGGCTCGACCCGATATAAGTTTTGCGTCTGTGGATTCACGGAGACTGTCGTGTTGCACCCTCGTGCACACATCCCGCAAATGGATTCCGTTTTTTCCAAGAACCAAACACGGCACTGGAAACGAAAGTCCTTCGCCGTAAGGGCTCCCACGGGGCAAATGTCCGCAAGATTCCCCGTGTAATCGTTCTTCAATGGCCCGTGATCATAGGTGCGAAGCTCGCTGCGATCTCCGCGATTAAAGATTCCAAGCTCATCCGTTTTCGTCACCTCATGGGTGAAACGCACACAGCGCGTGCAAAGAATGCAGCGCTCGGAATCGAGCATGATGGTGCCAATGTCCTGGGCTTTTGGCTTATGTACCTTCTCGTCGAATTCCATCCGACTCTGATAGAGGCCGTAGTCGGAGTAAAAATCTTGCAATTTACATTCGCCCGCCTTGTCGCAAATCGGGCAATCCAGTGGATGGTTGATAAGGTGTAGCTCCAGCGTGCTCTTCACCTGATCTTTTACCTTGTCCGTATTCGTGCGCACTACCATCCCTTCCACGACCGGGGTATTGCAAGAGATCTGCGGCCGGGGTGTTTTTTCAATTTCCACCACACACATGCGGCACACACCGGCAACAGATAGATCAGGATGGTAGCAATAGTGCGGGATGAATACACCAGCCTGGGCGGCGGCTTCGAACACACTCGTTCCCGCCTTCGCCTCGACCTCTTTCCCGTTGATCGTCAGCTTCACCGTTTTCATGAGTGGGAATCTCCGCCGATACTTCGCTTCTGGTGTATATGATCTTTAAATTCGTCCGGGAACTTCTTCATGAATCCCAATACGGGCATGGCGGCTGCATCCGAGAGGGCGCAGATGGTGGTCCCCATCATGCTCTTCGCCGTCTTTTCCAGATCTTCTAAGTCTTGCAGGTTTCCATTCCCATGAGCAATCCCACTCATCATCTTATAGAGCCAGCCCGTCCCTTCCCGGCACGGCGTACACTGGCCACAGGACTCATCCCAGTAAAACTCTGTGATGCGATCCAGAATTTTCAAAAGCGGATAATGGTCAGGAATGACGATGATTCCCCCCGCACCCAAAAAAGTGCCGAATGAGGCCATCGATTCGTAATCCAGAAGCGCTTTCTCATATTCGTCTGGAGTAAGTGGCGGAGTGGAACTACCTCCAGGAATAATCGCTTTCAATTTCGCGCCTTCTTTAAGGCCCCCACCGTAGTGCTCGATAAAATCTTTAAGCGGAAACCCAAGCTCCTCTTCGTACACGCCGGGTTTATTCACCCAGCCGGACAAACAAAAGAGACGAGTTCCTCGGCTCTTCTCATTTCCGTAACCATACTTCGCGTACTCAGCACCTCCATGCTGAACGATCCAAGGCACAGTCGCTAGCGACTCAACGTTATTCACTACTGTCGGATTTCCCAGAAATCCAGAGACCGCGGGAAAAGGAGGCTTTAGTTTCGGTTGTCCCTTTTTCCCCTCCAGAGAAGAAATCAACCCCGTTTCCTCGCCGCAAATGTAAGCTCCTGCCCCTCGGTGCAGGACCAATTCCAGATCGTGCGAAGAGCCTAGAATCTTTTTTCCGAGATAGCCCTTTTGGTAAGCCTCATCGATCGCTTTTTGCAAAATGCGCGCGGCCTTTGCGTACTCGCCTCGAATGTAGATATAGCTTTTGTGGGACCGTACAGCGAAAGACGAGATTGCGATCCCCTCGATAAGAAGGTGTGGGTTTTTCTCCATGAGCAAGCGGTCTTTAAAACAACCGGGCTCGGACTCGTCTGCATTACAGAGCAGGAAAATGGGCTTCCCAGCATTGAAGGGGACAAAGCTCCATTTCATGCCGGTGGGAAATCCGGCACCGCCACGCCCGCGCAAACCACTCTTTTTCACCTCGTCAATGAGGGCGTCCGGCGCCATGCCAAGCGCTTTTTTGAGTGCTGTATAGCCCCCGGTAGACTCGTAAACTGAAATTTCCTTGAGATTCGGCGTATCGATCGCCTTCAGAAGAATCTGGCGCTCTTTCGAAAGAAGCTTCATACCTTCACCTCGCCGTCTTTCAAAGCGCGGAGCAAGTCCCGGAACTTCTGCTGATCCATATTCTCGAAATATTCCTCGTTTACCTGAACGACCGGCGCCGTATCACAAGACCCCAAGCACTGTACGGGCATGTAGCTGAACGTTCCGTCAGGGGTGACTTCCATGGCTTTTAATTTCAAGTCTTCCCGAATGACGTGGATAAGATCCTCGGAGCCCATCATGGTACAGGTGATGTTGTTGCATACCTGCAGGCAAAACTTTCCCATGTCCTTCTTCTTGAAAAGAACATAAAAACTCGCCGCTTCGAATACGCGCGCCGGCGGAATCTTCAAAAGTCTCGCCACATACTCCAACACAGGGCTACTCAAGTGCCCGAACTGATCTTGTGCGAGATAGAGAGTAGGCAAGAGCGCACAGGCGGGCTCCTCGTATTTTGCTACCAGCGCTTCGAAACGCTTCATTCGTTCTGGAGTGAAAGCAATTTCGCTCATGCGCTCATTCATCTGTCGAGCTCCCCAGCAACGATATTGAGGCTTCCCAAGGCCGCGACCGCATCCGAAACCGTCTGCCCGATGCACATTTCGGGAAACGCCTGATAGATCGCAAAGCAGGGCGGCCGACAGCGCACGCGATAGGGCCTGCCCTCTTCATTGGAAACGATATAGAACCCAAGCTCGCCATTGGCCGCCTCGGTGCAAGAATAAACTTCCCCGCGCTCGGGCCGAATGCCGTGCATGAAGAGCTTGAAGTGGGCCATGAGCCCCTCAATGCTCTGATAAACCTCCTCTTTAGGAGGAAGTACTATCGACCAATCGTCGACATTCACCGGGCCGTCGGGCAGATCACTCAAAGCCTGACGAAGAATTTTTAAGCTCTCTCGCATCTCTCCCATGCGCACCAAGTAACGGGCATAGGTGTCGCCTTCCGTTTGGGTCACGACTTTCCAATCAAATTGATTGTAGTCGTAATAGGGCGTGTCCCTTCGAACGTCATAGGGAATGCCGGTGGCTCGTAAGCACGGCCCCGTGAATCCATATTCCAGGGCATTCTTTTGAGAGATGGGGGCCACCCCGCGCGTGCGATCGATCCAGATACGATTTGCGGTCAATAACCCCTCGACATCATCCAAGGTGCGAGGAAGGTTCGCCAAGATTTTGCGGCACCACTCCACCCACCCCTCCGGAAGGTCCTTATACAAACCGCCCACTCGTGTGTAACTGGTCGTAAGACGAGCCCCACAGGCTGCCTCGAACAGGTCATAAATATTTTCGCGTTCACGGAAGAAATACCAAAAACAAGTCAAAGCCCCGACATCGACCGCGTTCGTTCCGATACAGACCAAATGATCGATAATTCTCGATAGCTCGCACATGATGACGCGAATTCGCTGACAACGCTTAGTCACCTCAATCCCGAGTGCCTTTTCGACAGAGCGCACATACCCCACGTTATTCATCATCGCGGAAACGTAATTCAATCGATCGGTAAACGGAATTACCTGATTCCAGGTGTGGGTCTCCGCCATTTTTTCAAAACAGCGGTGGAGATAACCAATCTCCAATTTCATATCGCGTATAATTTCACCCTCTAAATGCACATAGATTCGCAGTGTCCCATGTGTCGCCGGATGCGAGGGGCCAAGGTTGAGCCGCATGTAGCGGGATTCTTCTGGTGGTGATGTGGAGAGATCCTTCATTGCTTAAAACCCGGAGGGTGGAGCAGCATTCTTAAGCCGCTGATAATGATCGGAGGGGTAATCCTTTCTCATGGGATGACCGAGAAAATCCACGTGGCAGAGAATTCTTTGCAGGTTCGGATGATTCTTAAATTGGATCCCAAAAAGGTCCCACACTTCGCGTTCAAACCAGTTCGCCGCCTTGTAAAGATCGTAAATGGAATCCGTCTCAGGGCGTGAGTCATTGATCCAGGTCTTCAAAAAAACGCGGGCCTTTAAATCCATGGAAAAAAGATTATAGACGACGGCAAAGCGCTCGGGCGTTACCTGGTTCAATTTCAAGTAATCTAAAGCAAAGAGATCCATCATTACGTTATACGACGGCTTCAAAAAAGAAATTACCTCCCGAATCTTTTCCTTGGGAAGGGTGACCAAAAGGTCCCCTCGGTGCTCTTCCGCGTTCGTTAACGAGGATGCCACATCGAGAAGACGTGGCAACTTACTTTCCAGTAACTTTGTGCCGATCTCTTGCACGGACGATCCCTCCCTTCTTGATCTTCTCTTGCAACTTCAGCATGCCATGGATGATCCCTTCCGGCGTCGGAGGGCAACCCGGGACATAGACATCGACGGGAATAATTTCATCAATCCCCTGCATGACATGGTAAGCACGGTAAAACCCACCACTCGAAGCACACACCCCCACAGCAATCACCCATTTGGGCTCGAGCATTTGATCGTAAACTTGCTTTAGGATAGGCCCCATCTTCTCGACGACAGTGCCAAGAACAAGAATGCAATCCGATTGGCGAGGGCTAAAGCGAACTACCTCGGCGCCGAAACGCGAAACATCGTAGTGCGAGGAAACCACAGACATGTACTCAATCGCGCAGCAGGCGGTCCCGAAGGGGAGAGGCCACAAGGAGTTACTGCGGCCCCAATTGACGAAATCCTGAAAGCGGGTGGTAAACACCGTATCCTTCAGTGCTTCATCTGCATTCTCTAGTGTTCCTTGAGGTTGCACCATGGATCAATATTCTAAAACACTTCGGACCGAGTATCCTTTGAGTTTTTCTCTTCCATGAAGGAAGGAGAGCTCCAGTAGAAACGCCAAAGCTTGAACCTTGGCACCCATAAGCTCGACAAGCTGGGCGGTTGCTCGCGCGGTGCCGCCGGTCGCCAGAACGTCATCCACGATCAATACGCGATCGCGAGAATCAAGTGAGTCCACATGCATCTCCAAAGTATCGCTTCCATACTCTAGAGCGTAATCGATTTTCGTCGTACGAAAGGGAAGCTTCTTCGGTTTTCTGACAATCGAAAGTCCCGTGCCCAATTCATATGCCAACGCAGAACCAAAAATAAAACCGCGAGACTCAATCGCCACCACGCGATCGATTCCCAATGACTCCGTCTCTTTCGCCAAAGTTCGGATCACTGCACGAAACGCTTTTGGGTCGTTCAGCAGGGGAGTGATGTCCTTGAAAACAATTCCAGGTTTAGGAAAATCGGGAACATCCCGAATGCGCGAGCGAAGTAAATCAAGGGGCACATCACTAGTAAGTTTATTAGTAAGCTCATTCATGGAAGACCCTCTAAAAACAATACTTTACCGGCGGATGATATGAGTTGCGTACTGGGTCTGCAAGAACAAAAGGGGGTTTACCGCGGTTTGTCGATTGCGCACTTCGAAGTGGAGATGGTTAGCGGTCGCGTGGCCCGTGCGCCCCACTCGACCCAGGAGTTGGCCTCTAGAAATATACTGGCCCTTCTTCACGTCAATTTTGGAGAGGTGGCCATACACAGTAGAGAAACTATCCGGGTGGCGGATTACGACGAGGTTTCCATACCCATTGATCCCGTTTCCCGCGTAGATGATGTGTCCGGATCGAGCGGCTTTCACTGGAGTTCCTCGGCGGGCGGGAATATCGATTCCCTTATGATCTTTCCCGCGGCGGCGTCCAAATCCAGAGCTCACGTATCCTTTTAAGGGCCAGCTGAAAATAGGACCGATGCTGCCCACTTCACTCGAAGCCGGCTCCCGATTGTCTTGAAAATCGTCATCCCAATAGGGACTCTCTTCGAAGGGAATGTAGAGTTTCGTTCCGGGTTTGAGCCCTTTTTCGAGAACGCTACTGTTGTATTTCTGAAGTTCTTCAATGGGTACTTTGTATTTGTGGGCGATGCCCGTAAGAGAATCTTCGCCCGTAACTCGGTGGTAGCGCGACTGAAGGCCCGCACAGGAGACTAGGCAAAGGCTTAATATGAAGAATAAAATTCGCATTCCGTAAGATCTATGAACCTTCCTTTTATCCAATCCAACCCCTAGCGTCAAATTTTGGCACCACTTACCAACTTATCGGAATGTGGGGGGAGTTTTGATAACTTCACCACGAACTGCCTATCATTGCGAGGAGCACAGCGACACATCCTCCTCAAAAGGTATCCGTTACATATCGAGAACTCTTTAATGTCGTATAAAATTCGTTATGGGTGCAGTCGATGGTAAGTGGGGTCACGGCAATCTTGCCGGATTGCACCGAGTCGCAGTCCGTCCCCGGCCCCGGCTCATACCCTTTATAGGGGCCCCCTATCCAATAGTAGTCTCGACCTCGTGGGTCTTCCCGGCGCGATACATCGTTGGCGTAAAACCGAAACCCCTGGCGGGTGATTTCGAAACCTAAAATCTCTTTCTCTGGCAAATTCGGAATATTCACATTCAACAACGTATGGCGCGGAAAAGTAGCTTTGTGCGTTTCCAAGAAAACTTTACGGGCAAGGCGCGCCGCCATCTCAAACTGCAATGGCCGCTTGTCTCCCAATGACACCAAAGAGAAGGCGTAACTAGGAATGTTCAACAGAGCCCCCTCACGCGCAGCGGCCACTGTCCCCGAGTAATGGACATCCGTACCGAGATTCGCCCCGGCATTCACTCCAGAAAGAATGAAGTCCGGTTTGCCCTTCAAGACTTCGTGAACCCCCATGTAGATGCAATCGGCCGGAGTCCCCGTCACTGCAAAATAGCGCGGTTTTATCTCCCACAGCCGGAGCGGCTTGTGCAACGTGAGGCTATGGCCCGCGGTACTTCGTTCCCGATGCGGGGCAACCACCGTCACTTCTCCAAGATCTGAAACGGATTCTGCAAGTCGAAGAATTCCTGGTGAGTCAATTCCATCGTCATTCGCTATGAGTATTCGCATACGCGAGAGGAACCTATCAGAAACTCGTCCCCAGCGTCAGCGTGAAAAGCGGGAGAACTCCTTGGAAGGAGGTGGAGAGGACCGCAGTTTTCGTTCCCACGTACTGAAGTCCCAAACCCGCGCCGAGATCCATTCCAAGGCTCCAAGTCCCCCGCCCTCTCCATTGAAGTAGGGCATTTAGGGCCATGGGGGAAATACTTTCGACAATCGTATCTTGCTTAAGCTCCATGGAAAAATACCCGATCCCAAGTGTCGCATAGAGCCCCTGAAATGCAGAGC
>JAHFAF010000099.1 GCA_023250715.1 Pseudobdellovibrionaceae bacterium
TCTTTTCGCCACGAAGCTCTTGCACGACGTTTTGAACGCGAGCCCCCTTCACACCGACACAAGCTCCAACCGGATCCACGTCCGGATCGCTCGAGGTCACCGCAATTTTCGCGCGCACACCGGGCTCACGAGCCGCATTCTTAATCGTCACGATGCCTTCGTTCACTTCGGGAACTTCTTGCTTAAAGAGTTGGACCAGAAGTTCCTTGCAGGTACGGGACAAAACAATCTTCGGACCCCGCGGGGTCTGCTGCACGTCAATTAGAAAGCCTAAGACTCTATCTCCTGGGCGATAATGCTCTCCAGGAATTTGTTCGCGGGCCGGCAAAATAGCATCCGTTCTTCCGAGATCCACGATGATGCAACCCTTTTCAATTCTCCGGCAGGTCCCGCTGACCACTTCCCCTTTACGGACATTGAACTCGTTATAAATGATGTCGCGCTCGGCATCGCGGACCTTTTGAATAATCACCTGCTTAGCCGTCTGGGCCGCGATGCGACCGAACTCGGACGAATCGAGCTTAATTCCGATGCTGTCTCCTAAGGACACATCGGGATCCAATTCTTTCGCCTTATCGGAGGTGATTTCCGTATCGGCATTCGTAATTTTTTCGACCACCGTTTTAAACTGGAAGAGTTCAATCTCTCCTAAATCTTCATTGAAATGGGCTTCGATCTCTTTTTCGAGCCCATACTTCTTTTTCGCCGCCATGAGCATCGCCGATTCCAGCGCTTCAACAAGGATCGCTTTATCGATTCCTTTATCTTTTTCTACCTGCTCTATGACTCTACCTAATTCCGACGCCATAATTCCTCTCTAATCCTTAGTGTAATTCCACACCCGGTTCGCCCGACGAATTTGGGAAAGGGGAATCCCCACTTCCTTCCCTTGCCAGGCCACCTTGATGCCTTCGGGAGAGACGGCAAGGAGCTTTCCGGTCACATTCATCGCTCCTTCTTTAATCTTCTCCACCAACTTCAACTTTACTTCCTCTCCCACATTTGCCTCGAAATCCTCTAGAACACGCAGCCGTCTTTCGAGGCCCGGGGATGAGACCTCAAGGTCGAAGCGGCCAGCAATCCAAGACTCCGCATCCAAAACTGGATCTAACGTACGGCTAGCAAGCGCACAGTCATCCACGTTTGCCCCATTCTTTCCCGAACGTTCTACAAAAACTCTAAGAAGCGAGCGCCCTGTAAGATTACAATCCACATCCACCACTCGAAAACCAAGGGGACTCAAATGGGATTCACAGAGCTCGAGCAATCGTAATTCTTCCGGAGTTTTTAGTATCGATTCCAGTTTTGCTTCGCCCATAAAGAAAAAGCGGGCAATGCCCGCTTCCATTTGCTCGTATAACTAATGAGAAACACGAGCTTTACGTTCAACAGTACGCACTACCTTTACCAGGTCTCCAGCCTGAAAACAAGAGGCCTGGACCAGGCAATGATCCAATTTCGCCAATTTCATCTATTTATTTAGTGGGAAGAGCAATAACGCAACTTTGAACTCAACAAGGAAAGGATCTACAACAATGAAAACTCTCAAATGCGGACTATTATTAGTCACCCTGTACCTAATTGCCTCATGCGCAGACCAAAGCTCCCTGGAAGTTATTGAACAGGGATCGCTCATCCGAGCGGCCAATGGCACCATTTACACTACGGCCTGCCTGCGTGAGGCCGAAAACCAAAGGGACGTTGCTAGCTGCGCCATTGATGATACCGCGAACAAAAACAGGGTAAGCACCCAGGAATCCGCCACTACTCGAGGGGCATTCGGGTTGAATAACTACTTCGATCCTTACGGCTATCAAAATCCCCTGTTTGGGTATTCGAACGGCTGGAATTATTCCAGCAGCTTTCTTTGGAATCAAAGCTATTTCGGGCAAGGCGCTTTTGATAATTTCTTCAACTACCCGAGCAGTTCTGTCTGGGGGAATAACTATGGCTGGGACAGCTTTTTATACGGCCAGGGATATGACAACTACTCCTACACCTGTGGCGGCAACTGTAACTGCAACTCCTCCTGGCTTTCTGGTTATTCGTTTAACCCGGGAATCCTCGGCAACGGTTATCTCGGATGCGGAAGTACCTGGACAGGGAATTACGGCTACGGCAACGTCGTCAGCCCCTGAAAAAATTTAACCTATTCAAGACGTCGTTGCAAAATCAGCGAATATCCGAGTGGATCACGATTTTTGCTTTGCTCCCTCCGCCGATGACAGTGGAGCGGGTCTCTTTATGGGAACCGGCGTATAGCGGCATCATGTAGCCGCCGCCATTGCCGTCGGGCATCCATACGTAAGTATAGTCGGATACATTTACTTCGTATGTGATGACCTCGGGGTCTCCCGCCCAGTCTTCTGCGACTATCCTGCCGCTATGAAGATCTCTAAAATCGACGAGAGTCTGGCAGACTGTATCCGAAACAAGAGGATCTACCTCCTCCAGGATAATTAAGAGTCGTCCGTTAGTGAGGTTGTAACGACGATAGCTATCCACCAGACGTTTGAGCTCAGCACCGGAGATATCAATTTGCCCGTTAGGCGGATTCACGAGTGACTTTTGAGTTGCGAGATAAAACTTCCGACTACGCGCGAGGGTTGAGGGTCTTAAAGCCGTCTCAATTCCTTTCGGATTATTATAGGGCTGAAACTTTACCACTACCCGGAACTCGTTATCCCCGACTCCGTCCGTATAGTTCTCGGCATGCAATTCCTTCACGGTAAGCCGTAACGTTTCATTGGGCCGAATTCCCAAATCCAACTCTCTTGCGTTTCCAACTCCCGTTCCCAACAACATCAATCCAAGCAAATGGTATTTCATTTTTAACTCCTAAATTATTTGGGACTCACGACGACGCAGACCTGGATCTGTTTTTCACGGCTTTGGAGGTATCCGTAATCGCTGAATCCAACGACTAAGTTAGAGGTCATTGAAGAGACGGTGTACGAACCGACAGGAAGTGGCTTCAACTTCGCATTGACCGCTTCCGCCGAATTTTCACAGATCACTGTGGGCCGAACTACCCGATAGGACTTTTCTGCTTGAGGAGATCCCTCCTCAAACTCAGCCAGTGCATTTTGAAAAGAGACCGAAACCAAGAACAACGCGATCACAAGCTTTGCGTTCACTGAAAACCTCCATTCCGAGGGCTCGTCTTGGCGAAGCCATGACCAGCTCTGGGTAAATTTGATGGAGGAAGAAGTACCGAATCGAAACGACGGGATCTAACTCATCGCGTTATTTATTTTACCTTGGCGTGATTTCAATAGCTTAGGAGAGTTGAGGGTGTGACATGGGGAACAGAGTCGTTACTCTTGATAGCCTTCTCGAATGAAGTCATCGGTCTCTTCGCCGGGAGGGGGTGAGTTCTGGGGACGCGTTTCGGCATGCCCTGGCGAGGCTGCGTTGGCTCTAGTCCCCGGATCTCCGACGCGAAGAAGGTTGTCCCCCTTCGAGTTCGGTACTGTTCCCACCCTAAAGGCCACTCTCACGCGTTTTACCGTGCTCCCGCTCGCGAGCCGTCCCGTATCGCGATCAATGTAGGCAAAGACCACATCGTCAGGGATTTGAAATTCCGACTTCGGATATTTCGTGACGGCGTATTGCATGAACTCGGCGAAAATGGGCGCTGCCGCTTTTCCACCCGTCTCGGCGGGATCAAGAGGTTTATCTTTTTCATACCCGAGCCAAACTCCCGTCATGAGATTTGGGGTGTAGCCTACAAACCAAGCGTCCCTATGATCGTTCGAAGTTCCCGTTTTCCCAGCGACCTGCCCGGGCACGACGGCAGCTGCGGTTCCTGTTCCCTCGCGAACCACCCCGCGAAGCATGTCTGTCATCACGTAAGCCGTTTGCGGAGAGATGACCAATCCTCGGGCATTCAAATCCGGATCAGGGTTCACCTGATTGTGAGGAATCACGCCTGCGTCTCCCGAAGTATGCTCTTCCACCATCTTCCCCTGAATATCCTCGACCCTCTTGATGTAGTTCAGCGCAATCGGTTTTCCGAGGCGCGGAAAAATGGCATAGGAGCGAGAGAGTTCTTCGAGACTGCTCGACCAGGACCCAAGGGCGATACTCAAATCCCTCTGCAAGGGACTCGTAATCCCTAACGTGCGGGCATACTCAATCACGTAATCAATCGTAAGCTCATTCAGAAGCTTCACCGTAGGAATGTTCATCGAGCGGATAAGTGCCAGCCGTAACGGAATATCGCCTTCGAACCGGCCGCTGTAATTATGAGGACGCCACGGTTCTCCAGCGTTATCAGCGTCCAACTGTCCGTCGAATTTAAAAACGATAGGAGAGTCGGTCACAATCGAGGAAGGCGAAAAGCCTTTGTCCATCGCGGCCGAATAGAGAAGTGGTTTGAACGTAGAACCCACCTGGCGCTTGGCCTGAAGAGCAATATTGAACTTGCTCTTATTGAAGTCCGTTCCCCCAATCATCGCGCGAACGTAGCCCGTATCCACGTCATAACTGAGAAGGGCTCCTTGAATCTCGGGCTCCTGGTCAAGCGAAGCTTCCACTCGTAAAGCAAATTTATCGATTTTATCGACGTGGACTTGAACGACATCTCCAGGCTTCACCACTTGCGAGACGGTCATCATCGTCGGTTCTTTTGCCTTCACCCATTCCATGCTTGCCCAGGGAATCTCGATATCCGTACGGCCAATTTTCCCCTGAGCCATTTTCTGCCCGTCGCTTGCGGCGGTAATGACGGCCTTATAATATTCCCCTTCTTTGACGGGAGTGGGGCCGAAGTAAGGGCTTCCCGGCTTTTGAAGTTCGCTCAGATCGAATTCCATCTTCTTGTTTTTTTCGTCGACCAAGCCTAGGATTCGGGCCGCCGTCACCTGCTCGAGGATGTCTTCATGATAGCCCGCAAGAAACTCCTCGAGTTTCTCCGGGCTAAGAAACTTGACGGTGACACCCCTCCAGCCCAATCGCTTATCAACCGCGCGCAAACCTTTATCTACCGTCTTCTCGGCCGTCTTTTGAAAATCGTATTTCAAAGTCGTGTAGACCTTAAAGCCATCGCTTAAAATCCTTTCGGAACCGTAGCGGTTCATCAAATACTGGCGCACATACTCGGTGTAATAGGGGGCTACGGTGTTATTCAAATCTTCGAGAACATAGAGCCGGAGCGGGGTTTGATAGGCCTGTTTCGCTTCGTCAGCCGTGATGAAGCGCTCCTCCACCATTCGATTTAGGACGTAATGCTGCCGTCGTTTTGCAATGTGAGGGTTGTGAAACGGATCCCAGTCATTGGGTCTTTGGGGGAGCCCCGCTAAAATCGCCCCCTCTGCCACGGTGAGATCGGCCACCGGCTTTCGAAAATAGTTTCTAGCACCGGCTCCAATTCCATAAGCGCCGTGACCAAGATAAATATCGCTCAAATAGAGAGAGAGGATCTCGTCTTTCGAAAGCTCCTTCTCCATTCGCCGCGCCAGAATCATCTCTCGAATCTTGCGCGTGATCTCTTTTTTGCGGGTGGAAAGGAGAAGCCCGCGAGCAACCTGTTGGGTGATCGTACTGGCCCCTTGGGCGAAACGTCCCTTCAAGACGTTCGAAAAAATGGCTCTAAAAATCCCCCCGTAGTCGATGCCTCCGTGATGGTAAAAGTTTGAGTCCTCGGCAGCTAGAAATGCCTGAACCACGTGCTTGGGAATCTCATTGAACTGAACGGGGTAGCGGCGCTCATTTGTGAACTCGCCAATCTTTTTTCCGTCGTCCGAAAAGATCTCAGTGGCGTGGGAGTGGTGGAACTCCTTTAACGTCTTCACGTCGGGGAGGTCGCGTGTAATTTGGAAGGCAAAAAAGGCCACGATTAAGACCAGGAAGAGGACCCCTCCTCCTACGGCAAAAGACGCGGTCTTAAAGGCCCCCCGGACCAGGTTTTCAGGACGAAAATCCATCGTTTAACCTTGGGTTCCCTTTGGAATCTTTTCAGCATAGCACAGAAATCCCGGCCCCGGACCGGCTCCAAAGGGGCAAGCTGTTCCACAAGCAAATGGAACATCACGTTCCAAAAAAACCTTGATTCAAATGACGCAACGCGTGCTATAAGGTCGACGTTGGTGCAAAGGAAATAGAAGGAAGAAGGCCGTGATTGATAGCACACCTGCGCAACTAGCGTTGCAAAAAAAGCTGAATGAAACCTTTACTGAAACTCAAGGGAAGAACCCTCTTTTTTCTCTTCGGGCATTTGCCCGAAGACTGGAGCTTAGTCCCTCAGCGCTCAGTGAAATACTCAAAGGCAAACGCCGCGTCTCCAAGAAGATGGCCCTTAGAGTGGTTGAGAACTTAGGCCTTCCGAGATCGGAATCGGAGCGCCTCTTGGGTCTCTTTCCAGAGCGCCCCTCCAGAAAAAAGCACAATGGCGCTTACCTCTCTCCCCTAGTGGAGCTCCCTCGAGATCAGTACCAACTCATTTCTGATTGGTACCACTTTGCGATTCTTTCTCTCGCAGAGCTTCCTGGTTCGCGAATGAATTCTATTTGGGTCTCCGGCCGCTTAAACATTACTGTTGAAAATGCAGAAGCGGCTCTCGAACGCTTGGAGCGCTTGGAACTTCTGAAAAGAGACGATCAAGGTAATTTGCGCACGACGGGGCTTGAATACTCGACCAGCGATGAAATACCGGAAACAAGTTTAAGAAAAGCACACAGCGCGAACTTCGAATTGGCGCGGCAATCTCTCGAGCGAGATTCTCTCGACTTACGTGATTTCACCGCAGTGACCTTAGCCATCGACGTGAGCCGAATGCCCGCAGCAAAGAAAATGATCCGCGAATTTCAAGATCGCCTCGCCGCTTATCTCGAAGGCGGGGTCAAGAATGAGGTTTACAAAATTTGCGTCCAATTTTTTCCCTTAACTGTCTCGTCGGAGGTTCCGGCAGGTGTCGTTCACTAAAGTAGCTCTAGTTCTTACGCTTCTTCCTCTCACCACTTTTGCGGGTAACCGCGAAGGCAATGGCGGCGACGAAATCCGCGCCGCCTATTTACGAGCGGGAGGGGCCGTCATCCAATTCTTCACGACCGTTCCGGAGGGAATGGCCCTGATGTCGACCCACGAATTGAAGGTCGATGATCTTCAGAAAACATTAACGGTAGATAGGATTAGCGTCGTAGAAGGAATCCTTCTGGATAGTACCGGCTCTGTCGTTGATGCCTTAACCGAAAACGGGGCTACCAAACTGAGCAAAGCTTCCTGGCAGAGCCACTTCGATTCGGAAAAAGATGTTTACTACCTCGTGGCCCATGAAATGCTTCGCGCAATGGGACGCGGAATGGACGATGAGAATTTCGCCATCACGAAAGCTCTCCGACCTTTTCCTGAGATTTTAAAAGTGAAAACCCGACTCGCTCCATCGTACCCTCTTTTTCCGGACGAATTGCTGAGCAATATTTTTCAGGTAGATAAGTTGGTGTTCGGTGGGAAGGGCTGCCCCTCGAAACAGTGGGGAACTTATGTCGACTTCGACATGGAAAGAAACGTCATCGATCTCTCTTTGAGTCGCCTAATCGTGTGGGCGGGAAAACTGGCGTACCACGGTTCTCAAACTCGTAGAGAATGTGACCTTGCGATTCCAATGAACGTGCCCGCCGGAAAGAGATTGAAAGTAACTCAGATGGATCTTTCCGCCGTGGTTTCTGCGCCCGATAATTCGAAGGTCACGATCAGCACGGAGATTTTTTTAGCCGGCAAGAGCGGAAAACGCTATTCGAAAGAGGTTGAGGGAAAAGGATATGCCGGCGGGGGGACCCTACTTCGCGAAAACGACGTGTTAACAACGGAGTGTGGCGGCTCCTATCTGCTACGCGTGCGTACGAACGCCAGAGCGGAAGGAAATACCTGGATTCCCAGCGGAGCTATCCTGCGCAAACAGTCGCTTTATCTCAAGCTTGAGAATTGCGGAGGATAAGAAAATACTCTAATCTTCTCTTCGCATGCTCAAGAAAAAAATAAATCCTGAAGACATTGTCCCGACCCCATTGACCCTAACCCTGCAAGCTCACATCGTAAGAGATCTCAAGACGATGGAGAAACATACCAAAATCCCGGTCGATGACCTGGCAACCAAGGCCCTACTCATGTTCATCGCTACCCATAACGATTTCTTGGGGAAACGATCGTAGCGGCCTCCACGGCTGTATTCTGGCTGTTTGCAGAGTTCTGTTTAGTTTAATGATTTTTGGTAGTTAAGCCCAATTAGTAGCTCTCGACTTAATCTTGGGCAGTGTAATCCCGCAAAACCCCTCACAAATTTAGGCCCCTCGAAAAACTGTTCAGGATTTAGCAATCCCCAAGGGGTCGAGCAGGCACCACCGGATCTGGCACGTCGGTTGCTCTTTTAAGCATCAGGACACTAGATTTTTCATCGAAGGACGCAACTATGAGTCAGCTCAAACATCTCCTCTGTATCACCCTACTTGCAGGAGTGATTGCCGCGTGTAGCTCACGAAGCTCCACCAACACACAGTTCGCGGATTCGAACCAAACTTCCGACGGAAGCACCTCGAACATTCCGCCGTTTCAGACCCCCGTTCCGACGTCGTCTCCGCTCCCGACACCAAGCCCCACCCCAGTCGCAAACGGGTGGCAGAGCTCGACTCCAACTTCACAGAGTTATTCTGGAGTTCAGCAAACGAACAGCTGGTCCAGTTTTACCGGTTGGCCTTTCAACTCTGGTTACGGTCAAGGCAATAACTATAACTACAATGGCTACGCGAATGGATATCAAAGCCAGTACGATAATCTTTTCCCGAATTACCACACCAATTACAACAATGGATATTACATTGCGACGTTGACCGCTCTCTATCGAGGAGTCCTCGGGCGCAATCCGGACCAGCCAGGCGTCGAATTTTGGATGCGCGAACTGATTGCCGGCCGGCCGTTTACGAATGTGCGTGAAGCGTTCATCGCCTCTCCAGAAATTACTGCACTCGGTAACGTACAAAACGTGCAAAATATTATTGGTCTCTTCCGAGTCATCTATGGGGTGCTCCCGGAAAGAAATGCGCTTCAATTTTGGTTAGGCCAAATGGCCGCGGGGCAATCTTTGAGTCAGGTTGCGAGCAGCCTCCGCTCCAACCCCCAGTATGGTTTGGGCGGAAACTATTCCGGCCTTTATACTCGTTCCGTAGTGGATCTTTATAAGCAGGTCTTGGGACGCTTTGCGAATTTCGAAGAGCTAAGCCGCGATGTAAACGGTGTCGCGAGCGGCGGCCCCATCTTGGGAATTCTCAGCCAATTGAGAGCTTCTTCCGAGGCAGCCTCTATTGGAAAGCTTAATGCCGAGAACTGCTCGGCCGTTCATCGAATTATTCGAGGGGTTCTCCCCGAGCGCAATGAACTCATGCGCTGCGTGGGCATGGGAGACACAACGACCTTGGTCAGCGGGACCCAGTACAATCAGGTTCTGCAACGGTATATGCAATCGCTGATGTATCAGCCCCTTCCCCCGTGCGCTTACATCTATTGCCCATCGCGTTAACAAAAATTAAGGGTTCTACTCTTTGAGCTATCTACCGCTATCTCACTTTGATTAGCTAAAAATACTTTTGGGGCAACAGGTACGGACTGGGCTCTCCTGGAGGGTATTTCAGAGCCATAGTCCATTTATCGACGTAAATTCAGAGCCGGCGGGGTCTTCCCGCCGGCTTTCTTGTTTTCTTTTCATTCCTGGGTGAATTCTGATCAGTCACTTGCCACTTTTGGGGGATTGCTAACTACACTCTAAGTCGCCGAAATGATCTGCTTTTTTTTCAGCATACGCTTGTTTTCGCCCAAAAGTGCGACACGCACACCCTGTCTTAAGTGCTGATTTCCTCAGCGTTTTTTGGCACCTCTGTTGCACTCCTCTCCACCCAGTGGCATGGCAAATCGCAAGCGAACTGAGTCGCTTGAGTGCTGGATGAACTCAGTCATGGATTGTGGATCGTTCCCGGTTGTCGTTGTTGTAGTTTTTGATTTGCCTCGTCCCCTACCCCCCAATGCTTTCCGAGAGGAAAGCTGGACAGTTTTAATGCCTGGGGGTGTGGAGGAATTTAAACCGGGGCGTAAGCCCTTGGTGTTTTCCTTCCGCTCCCGGGCGCTGTCTAGAGACGTTCCGCGCGTCGATTTTTTTTTCACTTCGACGCTAGCCTTATCAAGGTCTCTAGGCACGAACTCTCCCGGCATGCGCTTTGCTCCCTAATGCTCTGGCACCACGTAAAGCAGCATGAGGGGCAACATGTATCAGGTTCTAGTTTTTTCAATCCTATTACTCTGCCAACTTTCCCTAGGTGAAACTTCAAATCCCGTTTCTGGCGACGAACCCTATTGGAATGGTGGAGGTGCGTCTGGAACCGGGAGCACCAATATTTCCTTAAATCCGACTCCCACTCCGACTCCCAGTCCTACCCCAACGCCCATAGCTTCCAACACGAAGTCAAGTTGCGAAATTGGCGCGGATATAGGGCTATGCCTGTGCAAGCAAAACTATGGGACGGATCAAAACATGTATGGCGTTTGCGTCGAAGCGGCGGCATCCGACCCGTTTTTGCACGCGGTGGCAGGAATGTATTTCGCTCAGCAAAGGGCAGGTCGTGGTGTTCGCCCCACGGCAATTCCGTTCCTAAATCAGCCGCTTGGAATCGATCCCGGTATTCTGTCCGCCTTTCAGCAACAGCAGCAAACGGGCGGTATGGATATCTATGCCATCATGCAACTCATGCAGCTACTAGAAGGGAACTCCCAGCAAGGCGATGATTTCGCTTTCACCGGCCAAGGCCAATGATTAGGGGCCTCCGCCCGCATTGTTATATTTTTCAGGAATGCTATTACGGATGACCTTCTCCACTTCTGTAGCGGTCTCCTCCAGCGCCTTTTCTGTGACATCGAATACGGGCCAGCGGCGATTCTTACGATAGATGTCCTTGCAGTACTCAATCTCTTCGATGACGTGATCCATTTTCGCGTAGTCTCCGGTAGGATCCTCGCCCATCTTGATGAGTCTTTCTCGGCGAATTTTCACCAAAGCCTGCGGTTCAATAATTAAACCAACTATCTTTCGTTGATCGGTTTGAAAGAGTTTCTCGGGAAGCGGAATGTTTTTCACAACGGGCACGTTCGCGACCTTCCATCCCTTGTACGAAAGATAAACGCTCAGAGGGGTCTTGCTCGTTCGCGAGAGGCCGACCAGAATAATATCCGCCTCCATGAGGTTCTCTGCATAGCGGCCGTCGTCGTGCCTTACCGTGAACTCAATCGCCTCAATTCTGCGAAAATAGTATTCGTTCACCTGATGAAAAAGGCCGGGTTGGGAATTAGGATCCCGGGCCAAATTCTTGGAAAGAATTTCCAAAAGCCCCCCGAGAAGATCCACCGAGGCCACGCCCGACTGCTCGGACATCTTGTGTATGAACTTACGCAAATTATCCGAGACGACTGTGTAGACGAGTAGCGAGCGGGTCGTGTGAGCCTCTTCGAAGATGCTCGCCACCTGACTCTCGGTTCTTACATTCTTATAACGAATGATTCTTAACCCCTCTCGTACGTATTGCACGAGAGCGGCCTTGATCATTTGATCGGCGGTCTCTCCCGTGCCGTCCGAGATGGCGAAGATTGTGAGGCTATTCTTTCCTTCAGCTGTGTCTGTACTCATATTGTAATGCCTCTCCTTTGGCGAAACGAATCGCCTCTTCCATGCAAACTCTTCCCATGGCTTCCCTCGAAGTTCGTGTGGCCGAACCGATGTGCGGCAGGCAAAACGTATTGGGAAGTTGTTTGAAAACATCTGGAACTTTAGGTTCGAACTCAAACACATCCAAACCCAAATAGAAATCCGGGTGACTTCTCAAATGTGCAGTGGCGGCTACCTCATCCACGAGGGGGCCGCGCGCGGTATTCACTAGGATCGCATGACTCTTCATCCACTGAAGCTCTCGCCGAGAGATGAGATGGTGGGTTTCCGCGTTTGAGGGACAATGGAGACTCACCACGTCCGATTTTTTTAAGACCTCTTCCAATGGCATTTCAGATTTACCAGGGCGACCGCAATGAAGCTCAGTCATTCCGAAACCACCCGCCCTTAACCCCACCGCTCTGCCAATTTTACCGTACCCCACAATGCCTAAGACCCTTCCTCGAAGCTCTAGACCGAGAAGAAGATTGGGATCGAAATTTTGGAATTTTCCTTCCTCCAAAAATCGCAAGGCTGGTTTTAATCGTCGAGCGCACCCTAAGATGAGGGCCCAGGTAAGATCGGCTGTGGCGTCGGTAAGAACGTCAGGAGTATGAACCAATTTCAGGTTCCGTTTCAATACTGCCGGAACATCGATGTGATCCATCCCCACCGAGAAAGTGATGAGACACTGTAGCCGAGTCGCGGCAGTTAGGAGCTCTTCATCGATTTTTTCATTGAGTGTGCATACGAGGACTTCCGTCTCTGCCGCCATTTTCAAAAGGTCGGCCCTAGCCATAGCCCTGGACTCATTCCAATAATCGACATCGCGAAAAGCTCTGGAGAGCAACGCG
>JAHFAF010000100.1 GCA_023250715.1 Pseudobdellovibrionaceae bacterium
GGCCGCCCATTTTTACCAGGGAATGGATAAAGAGACGCTGGACTTGGCTGTGAACGCTTTTATTGTCGATTGTCTTTCCATGCAAAGCGCCGCTATTCACAATATCGTAGGTAATCGCAACTAGATCGCGTCGAGTCGGAAATTCTAGCTTTTTTTCCTTGATGGCCCATACGATAGGAGCTGGGGCCCACGCGCCTATCTCGGTCCGAAGCTCAACTTCTCTTGCATTCGCTTTTTCTAGTTCCAGCGCTTTAACTTGGAGCTCTTCCATCGCGCGTTTTCGTTCCTGAATAACGTTAAAGTAGTCTATTCCCTTCTGGAGCTGACTAATGAGGATGTCTGTTTCCCACGGCTTGGTGATGTAATCGAAAATCTTGGCCCGGCGAACAAGTTGAATGATCGTTTGCTCCTCCGTTTGCCCGGTAACAACTATACGAACGGCCTCGGGGACTAGTTGAGCGACGACTTCCAGAAATTCGAGTCCTGTCATCTGCGGCATCTTCTGGTCTGAAATCACAAGCCAGGGTTTCAATTCTCTAATTTTCTTCATGGCCTCAACCGCGCTGTCGTAACAATGCACCTGCCAGGTGTCGGGCACGGAAGCCTCGAACACCGTTAAGTTTCGAGGCTCATCGTCCACATATATGATGACTGGTTTCATGCCGCCATTCCTTCCGCTGTCTTAGGGAACGTGATGATAAAAGTAGCCCCAGCGCCTAGTGCCGACTTTAGCTCTACTCTCCCTCCCTGCTTCTTCACCTCGCTAAGCACGATGTGAAGCCCGAGGCCTGTTCCCTTTCCGACGGATTTTGTAGTAAAGAACGGATCGAATATTCTCTCTTGGATTTCCTTAGAAATTCCCGCGCCAGAATCAGAAATGGATATCGAAGCTCCCCCCTCGCTACTTACGGCAGAAATTCGAATCTTTCTTCCTAGATTTACGTCCTTGATCGAAGAATCCTCGATGGCATCGATCGCGTTGGTAAGAAGATTCATCAATACCTGGGAAAGGCTAACGCGTGAGCCGAATACATGAAGATTTTTCTCGATAGACACCTCAATAGTGATTCCGGAGAGCTTGTTTTTCAGAAGCAAGAGGGTTCCATCCACAACCTCTTGGACAGACAATGATTCGAACTGTCCGGGGGTGGTGCTGGTATGTCGTTTCAAATTTACGATGATGCCGAAAGTGAGATCGAGGCCCTCTTTCATCAATTTGAGGAGCTTTGAGGCTTTGCCGCGATCGATGTCGGATATTTGCTCTTTCTTGAGGATGTTATTGATGGGCTCGATACTCCCATTTACATAGTTAAGAGCATTATTGATTTCGTGCGCTATTCCAGCCGAAAGCGTTCCCAGAGCGGCGAGTTTTGCAGATTGAACTAAATCTGCTTGAGCTAGCTTTAACGCTTCTGTCTTTCGCTCTACTTCCTTTTCTAGGTTTGCTCGTAGGTAATCTCGCTCCTCGTATGCTTCTACTACCCTGTCATTTACGGCGAGGGCCAGAAGGGCAGTGCAGCAGAATATTCCAAAGGGAACTAAGGGTAGAGAATCCATTGGAACTTGAAATAGCAAAAGATCATTCAGCGCCGTCAAAATGAAAATGATGACAGAGGCCGCTTTCAGAATCTCATTTTTCCCTCGGTGTTTATCGCTCCGTAGGAAGAGTTTTCGGTTTAGGAGGCTGCCAAACAGAAAAATATATATTCCCACGAAGGAAATATCTGAGCCGATCTGCTCTTGGTCCAGGTTTCCGCTTAGTAAGATAGTCGAAATGCCGATGACACAGAAAATATTCATGATTCGGCTGAGTCGATTAGTTGTGTAGCCAAGGGATTGGAAAAGGCGCCCCACGAATATCATGCCGAGCCAAAGGCAGGTATCTGAAATACTTTGGATGTAAATCTGTTGCATCTTGATTTGAAATGCGCCAGGAACCAAAAGGGCGAAAGCGGTAGCGAAGAAGAAGCAAAGAAGTAACATAGAGGAGAGGATGCGCCCCTCGACTTTTCCATAAAATATAAACAAACACAAAATCCCCAATCCGATAAGAGTGCCGGGAATCATGATGTTGGCGGTTTCACGAAAGAAGGGGCCAAGAAAATTGTCATTCTCGAGCTGTGGGAACCTTTTCAACTTCGCGAGAGATTCCGTCTGCGTATAAGCCTCCCAGCGAAGCTTTCTGCCTCCAACCAATTCGGAGCAAGCAAGAGTTGCTGTGTTGTGGAAGTTGGTCGTTACCTTGAACGTTTTGTCGGCGGTGGATAGAATGAGTTTGTCATCTAGGAATATCCGGTGTCCCCCTTGGGCGAGGATGGGGGTAACCAATTCCTTCTCCGGGTTTTTTTCGCATTGTCGGAGGATTTCGGTCGACTCCGCGGAATAAACTAAGGTTTCGCCTTCTCTTTTCCATTCCGTGGCTCCCTGCCAGATCCCATCCTGCGCGGAGGGAACCATATGCGAGATCATTAGAGCAGCCACGCTCTGCAAAATGGAGTGAATCCAGCTCATGCTTATGCCGCCACCGCCAATTGGTTGAAGTCGATTTCAGCCACCTCGATTGCTCGTCTCAAAGCCACGAGAGCCAATTGAATGTCTGAAGGAGAGTGTGCCGCAGAAATAGAGAATCGGAAGCGAGATGCATTTTCCGCGACCGCGGGAAATACAATGGTATTCACGAAAACTCCATGTTCGAGCATGATCTTATTCATCACGCCGAGCTTTTTCTTGTCCCCCATGATTACGGGAACGATGGGGCTCTCGGGATCGGACTTGGGCGAATACCCAAGGGCGCGAAGGCCGTCCAGAAACATTTTTATGTTGTCTAGGAGTTTCTGACGTCTCTCCGGCCTAGTTTGAATGATGTCGATAGATTTAAGCGCTGCTGCGACACAAGATGGGGAAACGGCACTCGAAAAAATTCCTGCGCGCGCAAAGACTCGTAGCCAGTTTACGAATTCCTTTGTTCCGGCGACAAACCCGCCCCCCGCTCCCACTCCCTTGGAGAGGCTTCCGGTGTAAATGTCGATGTCATCTAGAACCCCGAGACGTTCCGCGGCGCCGAGGCCCGTTGGGCCCATGACTCCGAACGAGTGAACCTCATCTAAGAGAATTCGAGCATTATTCTTTTTCGCTATCTTTACGAACTCGAGGAGGTTGGGAACATCTCCGTCCATCGAAAACAGCCCTTCCGTGACAACGAGTGCGCCCGAATGGGCTTCTCGATTCTCTTTCAACTGATTGGTGAGGTGATTATTATTGTTGTGGCGAAAGAGTCGGACTTTGGCCTTACTGGCTGAAAGGCCGTCGTGAATGGAGGCGTGGGAGAGGATGTCAGCGACGGCAAGATCATTTGCTCCGAGAATGGCGGTGAGTGTGCCTACATTTGCCGCAAATCCCGAGTTAAAGAGGATCGCATCCTCCTTGCGGAGCATCTGGGCCAATTTGTACTCTAGCTCTTCATGAATAGCAGTTCGGCCAGAAAGCGGCGGAGTGGCGGTAGCGCTCACTCCGTATTTTTCTATGGCTTTCGTGGCAGCTACTTTCACTTCTGCATCGGAAGAGAATCCGAAGTAATCATAGCTTCCGAAGCTGACGTACTCAGTCGGTTTTCTAATCTTCGGCAGGGACATCTTTACGCGAAGGCCGTTTACTGAATGGCGAACGGCGTAGAACTGCCACATCGGATTCTTTTCCGTGTCTTCCTTGAGGAGTGCATATTCATGGCACTTGTGAAAAAGATCCGCGTGCGTGTGATCGCTTTCTATAAAGCTCGCTAAGTTAAACTTTCCCGCATTTAATTCAAAATCCAGCGCCGTCTCATCCGTATTCGCAAGCGATTCAAAATGTTTACTCAACGACCCCATAAGCGGTACGCGGCTATCCACGCACGAAAAGCCATAAACATAACCGTCTCCGGCTTGGGTGCGGCTGCGCAGAATTAACCGGCCGAGCGGCACTTCATTGTCTTCCCAAACGATTTTCGACTCCGGGATTACTTTCCCGTACTCGAAGGAAATCTTTTTCGCGTCCTCGGTGGAGAGCCAAGCGCCGAGGCCCGTGATGGAGCTGTTGTTCACTTTTAACAGCGCCTTTTCACCGAGCTCGTTTTCGAGGCGCAGTTCGACCTTGGCGCCGTCTCTCACTCGAAATCTTTTGGCTCGAATTCCATTTGCAATACGTGACATAGCGGTCTCCTAGGAAGAAACGGGTTCTCGTTACTTTTCGGATACTTTTGCCCTTAGCTTGAGAATTTCCACGCATTGCATGGTGGGGCTACCTCTTCTGGAAAGAGTGAATAAAGACCGGCGTTTTGACGATAAGGAGGGAAGGCTTCTGGAGTCTCAATGAGCATTTGGAAAAAAAAATCGGAGGAATGGCGGCAAGGCGCGTCAAAGGTGGCGGCCCAGGGTGAGATTTTGCGTCAAGGGGCGCATAAGTTTGCGCATAATCTTCTCGATAAATTTTTGAGTATTCTTCTAAGCCCAATTCGGGCGTTCAAGGTGGTGTGTTTGTCCCGTGGCCTCTCGGTGATCCTCTTCTTGAGCCTCGTCGGTGGGGGCGTTTACAGTTATCTGCGCAGTCTCCCACACATCTCGCATCTAAAATACGCAGACCTTCGCACGCTTGCCGAGGTCCGAAATAAGGATAAGCTTGCTGGCCATGGCCGTACGGTCCGTTGGGTTTCGCTTTCCGATATCAATCGGGAGTATCTCTACGCCATTGTCATCAGCGAGGACGCCACCTTTTTCGAGCACAGCGGGTTCAACTATGAGGCCATCGCGAATTCACTCGCGGAAAATATCCGGGAAAAAAGTTTCGCCTATGGCGGCAGCACCATCAGCCAGCAGGTGGTGAAGAATCTCTTCTTGAGCCCTGAAAAGACAATTAGAAGGAAAATTACAGAATATTTTCTGACAAAAGAGCTTGAGTCGCGATTTACCAAAAACGAAATTCTAGAGGTCTACCTGAATATCTGCGAGCTCGGGCCGGACATCATCGGCGCTCAGATGGCGGCTCAAATTTATTTCAAAAAAACAGCCATTCGCATGAATGCAGCCGAAGGGGCTTTCATTGCTCTCATGCTTCCTTCACCCAATCATAATTTCCATAATGTCTTCCAGAATAAGAACATCACAAAACCGAAGAAAAAGCGCATCGAGCGCGTGTTACGAGATATGCTTTTCGAGGAGATTATTACCGAGAGCCAGTACAAAGAGTACGCACACTGGAATTTTTTCGGAGACAATCGCAGTATTGCAGCAAAGGGAAAGAAAGAAACTCCTGCCTCAGATGATCTCGAATAACGAACAGTTCAATCGATGAGCTTGCAAAGAATTTGCGAGGCCAAAGGCCGAAGCAATCTCGTTGGACAAAGTTCAATCGATGAGCTTGCAAAGAATTTGCGAGGCCAAAGGCCGAAGCAATCTCGTTGGACAAAGTTCAATCGATGAGATTGCAAAGAATTTGCGAGGCCAAAGGCCGAAGCAATCTCGTTGGACAAAGTTCAATCGATGAGATTGCTTCGCTACGCTCGCAAGTACGTTAAATCCTATCTCTAGTAGATGCAGGTGATCGTTGGATCTTCGTCGGCGCACCCGAAGTGGCGGCCACCTGGTTCGGACCACACCATTCTTCCGTCTTGAAAGCTTTGGGATCCTTGCAAGTCGTTTTTTTCCAATTGTGCACGTAAGACATGATGCCTCGGCCAGTTTCAGCGGCTCCCGCGGCTAGTCTTAACGGCGAGACCAATTGTGTGAGCATTGCGGCTCCGAAGGCATCTCCGTTTTTTTCCTTCGTTCCCCCTTCCACGGCGGTAGCAGCATCGCCTCCCTGCCCATAGGCTACTTCAACGGCCGGTTTCAATCTTTCACTTCCGCCATTTTCATCCTTCGGGCTCGGTACTTCGCCGCCCCCGCCAGGAGCCGCCGCGCCATACCCGGGGCCGCCCTTTTCAGCGGCCGCAGCTGGGCTACCTTCGTTTGGACTAGTGGATTGGCCACCACCCGTTCCCGCTTTCGAATCCATCTTCAACCCTTCTTGCATCGCCTCGCCCGGCCTGCTGGCGGCAGTCCGCTCCTCCGGGTGAGGCCTAGCAATGGGTCCTACCTTAAAAGGCTTTTGCGGGTCTATTGCACTCGCTAGAGCTCGGCCCCCTACCGGAAAATTATTGCCGATAAATCCGTCGGGATTCGTTCCCGCAATTCCCAAGGCCCCTCCGGTGATAGATCCGGGAACCACCGGCTGTCCGCCCTTATTATCGCTGGGATTACCCCCGCCCTTATCGGGGCTGGGCTGCCCGCCCTGCGCCTGTTGTTGCGGCTGTTGTTGGCCGCCGTTTCCGGCGTTCTTTGCATTTTTCTCCCGCCTATTAAATTCCTCTTTCTTTGCCTGAACCTCTCCCAGTTTCCTTGTAAAAAAGGCGATGACGTCTTCCTCGCTCCTCGCGAAATCCTTCTTCGTGGTAACGAGTGGCTGAGGCGTGGGTGTGGGATCCGCAGCGGCAGTCGGCGCGTGGAAGGATAAGTAGAGTGCGAGAGCACCTAATGCTATTTTTTTGTGCAGACTAATTAACATCTTCATGTCCCCTTCCAACTTGTGAGTCTAGAGGTTGAGGAGGCGGAGGGGGAGCAGGCTTTCGAAACATGAGCTCCGCCAGGTCATTACTGGATCCAATCTGAAGAAGTGATTGAATCTCCTTAGAGACATTTGTTTTCATCGTGGATTCATTCTCTGCGCCGGGGAGAATCGGGATGGTTCTATTCTTTTTTCCTTTAGCCGCCTCCACTTCTCCAGTTGTCACGGCCGGAAAGCTGATCTCGGTGGGAGGGTTCAGGTTCGAGGTATCTTCCACCTCGGAAAGTTTCTGAGCGATCATTTGAGCCCGTTCACTTGCGTTGATGGCAAGGCCTAGGTATGCCTCGAGCTCATTAATTTTCGCCACCTGAAAAGGCGAGTCCATCGGGTTGTCCCCTAATTTCTTCACGCCCAAGGCAGACATCGCTTCCGCACGCACAACGGGAGTTCGAGCAGGATCTCCCCTTGCGATTAGGGTCTCATTGATTTCCTTAGGAAGATTTTGAATGGTCGCAAGGACGAATGCCGTGCGCTCGGCATCGATTCGATCCAATTCCCTGGCTTGTTCTAATTGGAATCTCTGGTCGTCCAACCGTCTGAGCCGATCTATTTCCGCTTGATTGGGATTCACGGGATCGGCACTCAAGGTTGGGAGTGCTAAGAAGACTAAGGCAAAACTAAAGATAAACGATAATCTCACGGGACCCCCCTTCCACTGAATGTGCAAAGAAAAGGCCGGAGAATTCCCGCACGAGCGGAGCCCAAGGGCTGTATACGGCGTGGACGGATTGGAATACGCAAAAAAAGTGTCTAAAGATTAGTCAGTAGCTTTTTGTCCTTCACAATCTTGGAAGGAATCTTGAAAATCTCAGGGCCGCCTGGTTCTCCTGCTTTTCGACTGGGCGACACTATTTCGCGATTTTGAGGGGTGGCAAGCCCCAAGGCTAATTCGTTCGTCTTATTCCCCTCGGGCGCTGCGACGCTCGAGGCATCGCCGGATTGCCCGTAAGCCACTGCGACTTCGGAGTTTGGAATTCCATTGCTCCCCGTCTCCCCGCCTCCCTGGTTTGGAATATCACCGAGAGCTGCCGCTGCTGCCGCAGACCCGAGACCGGCTCCTCCCCTTTCTGCTGCTGCGGCTGGAGCCCCTTCCGTAGCACCTCTCTCCCCGCTCCCTCCCTGCCCGGGCTTGGAGTCGCCTACTTTGATCCCTCCCATTTTCGGCATCTCTTTCGAAACGGATCCGGATTGCGTCGCGGACGGATGAGGATTCTTAAGGCTCACTGGAATTGGTTTAGGGTTTTCGAAAGGCGCATTCGCTAGGCCTCTCCCGCCTGTCGATGGAAAAAATGGCGAGAAGGCGCCGTCTGGGTTTATCCCCGCGATTCCCAAAGCCGCACCCGTAACACTGGGAGATTGTCCCATAGAGCCGTAATTTCCACTCCCGCCTCCTCCCCCACCACCTTGATCTCCACCGCCTCCCCCTCCGCCCCCGCCTTGCCCTTTGTTCTTGTTGTCGTCCTGTTTTTTCTTGTCCTGGCCATTCGGATTGCCCCCGCCGTCATTATTGGCCATGGGGTTTTGATTTTGGGGTTTATTTGCCTGGTCGCGCTCGTTATTGAGATCGTCCAGCGCTTGCTTCGCGTCCTTTAATTTCCCCTTCAAGAAATCATTTACGTCTTTTACGGCAGGGCCGAATTCTCCATTTTTGGGGCCACCCTCATCGATTGTTGGGGGCTTATTTGTGGTGGGATTATCCGGGTGTGTTTCTCCGGCTACCTGCAGTTCATTCGTTGGATTCGGGTTAACGGCTGGTGTAGGAGACGGTGTGGCCATGATTAGGCCGGCTAGTGTAGTTGAAGAATCCACAGTAAAAATAGGGGTTAGAGATTCTTTAATTTTGGTTTTCGCCTTTTCCACGTCGGCGAGTGGGATCGTTAGATCCGCCATCGGATCTTTTCCGGCGTCTCTATTTTGTTGGGCGCGTTGCGCTTCCTCAGGTGTTCTCGGATCGAGTTGAACCACAAAATTTGCCCCACCGCTGGTTCGCCCTGTTTGCAGGCCTTTATCAATTGCTTCCACGCGCGTAAATCCGTCGATTAGTCCCCCCCACTCGGTAATGAGCTCGTCCAGATTCGCCGATTTGAAGGGAATCGTCGCCTCCTCGGGCTTCTCGCTTTTTCTTTTATTGGACAAGGCGATAGTCGGGCGAGGGGGAAGATTTTTCCACGTAGTAGTTACCTGCTCATCGAACGCCTTTCTCATTTCTTCAAACTTCGTGGTTTTCTTCCGGTCGATGGCTTGAAGGCGTCTTTCTTTGTCTATCTGCCCCTGAAGATTCCCAACCTCTCCCTGCAACCCGCGAAGTCTTCGCAGATCCTGAAGTTCTCGATCTAAAGTCGCTCGGTCCTCTACCGGATCCCCAGGCTTCGCGAAGGTAAATGGACCGTAGAATAGGGCAAAGGCCAGCAAGATACGAGTTGATTTTCCCATACTCCCCCCGCAACTTAGAATTGCAAGCACGCTGCCACTTCCTGGGCTGGGGGCACTTCGAGAGGGCGTATACAGAATTAGCGATTGCTGAATACGGGAGGGAAACGACGAATGTCCGAATATCGTCGATATTCATCTTCGTTCATTTTTGACCCAGTCTTTCATGAGCTCTTTGACTTGTGTCTGATATTTCAATCCAAGCCCTTCGGCTTTTGCGCGAAATCCCAGAAGAAGGGATTCTGGAATTTTTATGCTGATTAAGATGGATTTTTCTTTGCGAGAAAGGCCCTGGAGTTTTCTAAAGTTTTCCAAGAATTGAAGCGCTTGTTCGGGGGTGAAGCCCTGGGTTTGGGCTAGGTATTGTTTTGTAAACTTTTGAGTCGGTCTCATTTCTTGACCCGCTCCAGGGCTCGAATATCGTCCAAGTCTTGAGGCCGACCACTTCTTTTTTTCATCGCAATGAGATCCTGAACGCAAAGAACGTTTAGGGTGCGCTCACCTGCCCGTACTTTCACACTTTTGGTCCCTTTAAGATCTTGAGTGAGAATCACATCGACTATCTCAAGCGGGTCTTTGAGGTTGTGAAAGCTCCAGGCCACGAGATTCCGTTTCTTGATGTACTCCTCACGAAAATGAAAGACTTCCTTCGCTGAGAGGGGAAGGCGCGAAACGAGCCCCACGCTCTTGAACGCCTTTTCAGCTCCGAGGAAGTTTTTTTCCGAGAGGGCTAGGATTAGATCGATATCCACAGTTCCTCGAACAACTCCGTGCAAAACCAAAGCGTAGCCTCCCACAATAGCATAAGGAACGCCGGCCTTATCGAGAGAGTCTACTACTCGGTAGAGGAACATGGTATATACCAGTATATACTATTGGAGGTGGTTCAGCAAGAAGGCTGCTTCGCCTGCGCTTGCAGTGTCGGAGTTTCAAATTCTTCGATGAGCGGAATGATTTTTTCCCGGGGTAATGAGTATGGAAAGTGGCCGTATTCCATCTCGATGTATCGCTTGGCGGAGCAGTCATCGCGCAGCTGTTGGATGGACCCGTAGGGAATGTAAGGGTCATTCGGCGATACGATCATCTGGATGGGAACCTTCAACGGAAATTTGTTCGGGGTTCCGATGAGCTCGTCTAATCCAAGGCTATAGGCAATTTTCTCGGAGACTCCGTAGAGAATGATGTAACGATAGAGGGCTCGAATTCTTGGCATGTATTTCTGTAGCCGCAGATCCACCGTTCCGCCCTTTCCCTCTACCTCGCGAATCGCTCGACGCAAGGTCATGAGCTGAATGCGGAATGGGTGTTTTGCCTTCAGTAGATCCATGCGCCGAAAGGCACCATTGAAGAGCGTGAGCCGCGTTTCTACCGGGTGTTTTTTGGAAAGCCTTAAGAGAGCCATGATGGTGAGGGGCACGCCCAAGTTATGGCAAAGGATTGAGTCGGGCTTATATTTTTCGATGACCTCGGCAACGTACTTTGCCATTTGGCGGGGGTCGGAGGAGTCGCAGTTTTCGAAAATCTCGAAAAGGGAGAGGATCTTCTGCCCTTTTTGTTTTCCAAGGAATTTTTCCCACGCCTCAGGGGGGCAGGGAAGTCCTGTAACCACAAGCCGTCGCATGGGCGGTACCCTACCGCCTTCGCGGGTGGACAGCAAGAGTCGGGTCAGTAATCCAATGGGAGAGATCCTGATGGCCGTTATCGACCAGAAGTATGTCTATTCCCAGGGCTTTTGCCACATCCCGGTCGTGGTCCATGTCTCCGACTAAAATGGCCCTTTCTCTGGGTGCCTTCCACTGCTCGAGAAGCTCTTTTCCGCGTTCTACCTTACTGATGGCGTGAGAGTCCGCGAGGCCAAACACAAAATCAAAAAATCCCGATAACTCAAAGTGTTGGACTAGGTAGTGCAGCTCCTTCTCGCGTGCGGCGGAAAGCACGGCTTGGCGTTTTCCAGCTTTCTGTAGACTAGCCAATAAGTCAGATGTCCCCTGGAAAAGACGGCAGAGGTGGAATCTCTCCCTGTACTTTTTCACGAAGTCTTCGGCCAAGTGTTTGAATTCTACGCGGCCTAAGTCGAAGCCTAAGTCCTTGTAGAAATCTTCCACAGGGAGGCGGAATTTCTTTCGGTGTTCATCCAGGGAGATGGGGTCTAGCCCGTGCTCCACCATCATTTCTCGCATGATGCCGGCGCAGAGCTCGAGGTCATCGAGGAGGGTGCCATTCCAATCCCAGAGGATGTGAGACTTATGCTTTAGGTGTTTCTCAAGACTTACCACACGTAACGTATAGTAAAAGTCCCGGTAAATTGGAATTGAGTTCCACCAATTCCGAAAGTACTCGCTTGATATCCCGGCGTGGTGGTGACGGTGGTCGTGGTGGGACCGTCCGTTCCCGATGTATCCGGTTGAACGGTGCCCGCGATGGTATTGACTGTGCGATTTCGCGTGGTGATGGTTTGCGTACTTTCTCCGCCGAAAGTGGCAAGAAGGCCCGTCGAAAATCCTAAGGCTAGGTGAGGGAACCACTTGATATAGAACTCCGTGCCCAGTTTTGGCCCCACGGAAATGGTCGATTTGGTATCCGTTGAAATGGTTCCGTAGCCTGCCGAGCCGTTCGCGGCCGTTTCTACGCTGCTCTTCGTGTTCGGAATAGTGGTATCGGGAACCGTTTCTATGGTTTCCCCTACTCGGCCTTCCACCTTATTGGGCCCGCCATAGGCGAGGATAAGACCGTAGCTAAATTGAAACCAGCTGTTTTGGAAGCCGCGTCCTTTGAGTCCAAGCCCTAACGTCATGTTACTGGCACCCGTAAACCCGGAATAGATCGTCGTGGTCACGCGAGTCTTGGTTGTGGTTCCAGTCTCTGCGATTGTTTTGGATTCCGCCGAGGTTCCCGCCGCTTTGTTATATCCCACGTAGAAATCCAAGCCGAAATCTCCTGGGAGCCAGAAACCTACGGTGAGGTTATTTGCCCCAAGAACGCTCGTGCCGCTTCCTGCAGCCTCATAGCCGATGGAGTAATGAGAAGTTTCTGGAGACCACCAGCTGATAAGTTTTCCATCGCCGCGGTTCAGTTTTTTTCTTGTTTCGGCATCCGTGGTGGGCTTTGTCGATACGGAGGTATTGATTGCCTCATCCTCTTCTACTCGCTTGTCCCCCCTGCCGTTTGGGCGTGCGCGATCGTTTTGAAAATCCTCGTCCTCCGCATGAGCGATGAAGAGTGGGAAAAACACGAGAACTAGGGCAAGCAGTCTATTCATGTTTTCCCCAAGCGAATCGACAGAGGGGTAGAGCGTGCGGTTCCTGGACGAGATGAGTAAGAGGGTCGAGTGCAATACTTAAATCCGCACCCCCTTCATCACTCGCCAAATCCCTTAAGATTGGTTGAGTCTTTAGTCCTTTGAGCACCACTTCTCTTCGATCGAATTTCGGAGA
>JAHFAF010000101.1 GCA_023250715.1 Pseudobdellovibrionaceae bacterium
ACATGCGATTTGGGGGCTGGACATCAGAATCTCCTAAGGGAGCCCCCCCCTAACGCACCACAAATCATGTTTCCCAAATATCCGATAAAATATTTCTACCCCAAATTTCAATGCGACTGCTCCCCCTTTTAATTCTAGTCTTGCCTTCCCTTTGCTTCGCGAAAAAATCTCACATCGAATACGGCGCGGGAAATTACCATGGGTTTTCGGAATCTAGAAACCCACACCGACAATACGAAATCCTCTACCGCACCCTGGATAATCTCGTTCTCGACTACGGCCCCAACGAGCCAATCGATTTCTACGTGAACGACATCGAGCCCGAAGCCGCCCTTTACGCAGCAGACATGCTAAAAGAATATGCCGATCGTAAAGGTTATAAAAATGTTCAAGTATTCCTCTTCGTGGGAGATGCCTTAAAGAAGCGTTGGCTTCCTCGAACCAACACTGCGCACTTTAAAAATCCGGAAACGGGAATTCTACGTAAAGAAAACGTGAAAGCCCTACAGCGACTCGCGGATTATTCCGAGAACGGTCTTGAAATCACCACTTACCTGGTCAACGAGTTCGGCGAAATAAAGGAAGGCTTACCCGTCACGAACCGAGGCCCTGGGGAGCTGTATATCTTTCCCGATGGAAAACGGGTGGAGCACCCCACCGAGCGCTATCTCCTCTCCCCCCAACAGAAACTAAGTAGTCAATATTGGCAGGTGGGCGTCTCTCGAGCGATCGGAAATTTCCAGGCCTTCTGTTCGGGTCTTTACCGCGAGGCGGCCTCCTTCGTGGAGAGTTTAGGAGACTAGAATTTCAAAGATTGATAGGGCGATTTTTTTGATTATGATGGGCTCACTTTGAACGAGACGGTTTACCTACAAGAAAAATTCGCTCCCAAGAGCATTTGTTTTGGGTGCGGTCCCTCAAACCCTAAGGGCTTGCACATTCGAAGTAGCCCACAGGGGGAGGAAGTGATTGCCACCTGGAAAGCGGAAGCACACCACGAAGCTTTTCCCGGCATCCTAAATGGAGGCATCATCGGAGCGCTACTCGACTGCCATTCGAATTGGACCGCCGCCTGGCACTTGATGCAAAAACAGAAGCTAGAGGAGCCGCCTTGCACGGTAACGGCAGACTATACCATCAAGCTTTTTCGCCCTACCCCTTCCAAGGAAGAGATCCATCTAAGAGCCTGGGTCGTGGATTCGAAAGAGGATCGTGCCACGATTTCAGCGGAGCTCGAGGCTGGGGGAAAAGTTTGTGCCACCTGCCGTGGAACTTTCGTCGCCGTAAAGCCAGGCCACCCGGCCTACCATCGCTGGTGAATCCATGGCGTTATTTGGTGCCCATATCTCGATAGCCGGCGGCCTCTACAAAGCCTGGGAGCGGGCGAATGATCTAGGCTGTGAGGCAATGCAGATCTTTCCACAATCGAGCCGAACCTGGGCGATCCCCGAAATCGTTGAAGAAGAGGTGGAGCTTTTTCAAGCTGAGAGAAAAAAATTTCCCACGGTCCGCTCGGTCGTGGCCCACAATAGTTACCTTCTCAATCTAAGTACGAATGAGGAAGCCACCCGGAAAAAATCGGTGGCCTATTTCATTCGCACGATGGAGCGCTGTGAAGCATTCGGACTCGATTGCCTCATCACGCACCCTGGAAGTCACTTAGGCTCCGGAGAGGAATCAGGCGTTAGAAAAACTAGTGAGAGTTTAAATGAGGTTCTGAAGGCGACGAAGGGCTTCCGCACACAGGTCACACTGGAAAATACGGCCGGCCAAGGAGGCTGCGTGGGCCATTCCTTCCGCCAGCTAAAAGGGATCTTGGACGGCACGAGCGATCCGGATCGCATCTCCTTTTGCTTCGATACCCAACACGCTTTTGCCGCCGGCTATGATTTGAGAACCCGTGAAGCTTACGAGGCTACCTTCTCAGAATGGGAAAAGCTCATCGGAACAAAAAAAATCATCGCCTTTCACTTGAACGATGCTTTGAAAGAGTTTGCAACCCGAGTCGACCGCCACCAAAACATTGGAATGGGTTTCTTGGGAAAAGATCCGTTTCAGTTCTTAGGACAAGACTCTCGCTTCGAAAAAATTCCCATGTGTTTGGAGACCGATCCCGGGGAGGATTGCCAAAACTATCGACGAGAGATTAAGTTATTGAAATCGCTTTCGACGAGAAACTCTTCCCGCAAATCGTCGACACGTGGAATCAACTAATAATTTTGACTGTGACATACATTACAATAGAGTAACAGGCGTAACGGGGTTTTGCGGGTAAGCAAAACGAAATTCTAACACGACATTCTGCAGGGCATTCACTCACGATGCCAACATGGGGGAGGGACTTATGAAACTCATTAGCGCCATCGGTGTAGCTACACTCTATTTGTGCAGCATATCGCACGCTCAAGACGTACCTGGCACCATCGAAAAGAACGTGGATGGGGATACGATTTGGGTACAGGCATCGGACAACTCTTCGAGTACAAAAAGAGAACGTTTAAAGATTCGAATGATTGGAATTGACGCGCCAGAAACGCATCTACCCACGACACATGGAGTCGTCGGACAGGGCGCTTTTGGAGACACTGCGGCGGAAGAAATGGTGGAGCTAGCACCGCTGGGCGCACGCGTTGTAGTCCAAGACAAGGGACTAGATAAATATGGGCGCACGTTGGGCCGGGTTATCGTCAAAGGCGTCGATATCAATCTGAAGATGGTCGAGTCGGGATGGGCAATTCCCTACATCATCTGCGAGGGAACCACTTGCACGAAGGATTTTTTCGAAACGGAAAATGTCGAGGCTTATCTCAATGCTTGCCATGACGCCGAGGACTCTGGGCTAGGAGTTTTTAATCCCAAGAAGCTTTTGAAAGAAATGCCGTTTGAGTTTCGTTTGCGCATGCAAAATCGCAAACCGGACAAATATGTCGGCGATTTCAAAACGAAAGAACTCTATCGCCCTGCGGATTATGACGAAGTCGAAGTATGCGATCGCATCTTCTTCAAACGCCTAATGGACGCGAAAAAAGCAGGATTCAAGCCGACGTTTCGGACAGGACCGGGCGAGCAATAGAAGTTATTCGCCGAAAAAATCGAATAGAAATGCGTAGAGGGCGGGCACGTAATTTGGAAGGTCCTCCATTTTGAACGTGTTAGTCGTTGGGTCATAACTAAAGCGCGGACGGAAGAGAGAAGCAGCGAGCACGGAAGGATCTGTGGGAGTTGTCCAGCCGTCGACGTTAATGAGCCCGGCAAAACTCTCATCCTGCCAGCGGAAGAGAGCCACGTTGGCAGGCCCTGTACCTCCGATGACTCCGTAATAGCCTGTTGAAGTACTGGACACGAGATTTGCCGTCGCCTGAAGAAACGCGCCATCTTCCGATAAAGGATCGCTTGTTGAACTAAAGTTTGCCGCGTTCATGCTCATCTTCACCACGCGAGTTGTTGGGGGAATGCCATTGAGCTGGACATTTCCAAGCGCCGCAAGCTGCCTATAAACCGAGCGAGAACCCAAAAATCCATAGGGCTTAACCGTGGTGGAGTTCATGCCTTTACACAGAAGACGATCCGTCGAGCCAAATAGCGGGTTGGAGGGGGAATCTTGCCAATCGTACGCGCGGTGAGTGAGTGGATCGGAGAAAAAAGCGTTACCTTGCGGATTCCATCTAGAGTATCGAATAAAGAGAACCGCATCCGTTCCGCCCTGACAGTAAGCCCGCACCATCCACTCGCCCAACTTTCCCGCTCCATTCGTCGTATTGTCCTTCGGATCAAATGTCGCGGAAGAAGCGATCAGATTCTCCGTAATCTGTTTGTCATTAGAATCTTTGAGCAACAGTGGCTTTAAGGTGGCCGATACACAATCGACAGAAGGAGTCACCGTAGCGAAAGTCTTTACGCAATCGACGGACCCTTTCAATGTGTCGGAAAGTGCTCGAACATTCGCACGAAGATCGGTGTGGGCATTTCCTTTGAACCCAAGCGTGAGAAGTGTCTGCATCGCGGCCATCGAAATGGCGGCGATCATGAGTGCAATTAAAGCCTCGACGAGTCCGAAACCACTCTGAGAATTCTTGGGGTGGTTGAATTCCGGCTGGCGCTTTTTCAAGTCTAGCAATAAAAAAGCGGCGACAACGGCAATAACATAAATCCAAAGTGTCAGGAGAAAGACGTAAAGAAACCCGATGCGAAATCCAGTCGTACGCCGGGAAAAATAGGTCACCAAATACTGGGGCACTCGCCCCTCCATGCGAACGACATATAAGCTATCGAAGGCACCCTGAACCGTCCCTCGCATAGTGAGCTTTCCCGCCTCATCCGGTTTTTCTAAAAGATCCCAATCCAGTGGCAAGGGACGATGGTGAGACGAAGCGAGAGTTCTTCCCTGCAAATCCAAAATCCACGACTCGACTCCGAAACGATTCATCGAGGGAATGATCTCTTCAAAGGCTGCGGGCCCGCCGCGAAGACTCTGGGCGACACTGGCGAGAAACAGCGAGTACTCACCCCGCGTTCGCCAAACCAGGGGACGCGCGAAAAGAGCAAATAATAAGAGGGAGAGTAGGAGCGAAAATCCAAAGAAAAGGCCAAATTGCAGCCACGCAGGCCCTTTTATCTGGGGGAACTTCAGCTGAGGAATAGCGATTGCCATACGCCCAAAGGCATATCGGCCGATCGCGTCCTAAATGTTAGCCTTTTCGCACAATCAAGTGGGTCAGCACGACCACTTCACCAGTGACCTTCTCGTACTGGTAGTTGCGGAAGAAAATTTTTCCATCGCGCTCTTCCCAAGTGTAGATCTTTGAGTCCGAAATCACCGTATAAAGAACGTGGGATCGGTTGTAGGCCTTTCGATAAACCTTTGTGTCACTCAAGGTGAGATCGATGTAGCCCGGATCGCAGGCACCGCCCCCCGCCGCGCAGTAAGGTAAGGTGAAATTTGCTTCCTCGCTGCTCATCGAAACATCCGCGGAATTATTTCCCTCGTGTGGCACTTCGTTCCCAGCAGACTCAATCCGATACTTTCCCTGAATGGATTTAAAAAATTCGGCGGCGGAACCTTCAGGCCCTTGAGGATCGCTTTCGTTAATTACCGTGAGAAGGCAATTCCCTCCCTTCGGGCAGCGAGAGGCGTGTAACCCTATTTGTTTTCCATTTCGAACGAATTCAATTCGAACGGAAAGTTCGTCGCTCTTGTATTCTTGAATGACCTGATTGCCCTCTTTACGAAACGAAGTCCCTTTTTCAGGCGAAAAGACAGAAGTTTCGCTGGGAAGTTCTGTCGGCGAATAGAGATCGGAGAGCTGAAATCCGAAGCCTGTCTTTTCACTAAAGCGGACTTCCACCACGCCCGTGACGTCACTATTTCCGTCTAGACCATAAAGTGGGTATCTGCCGGCGACTTCTTGAAACTCAGCCGGCTCGGCCAAAATCAATCGACAAGACAGAAGAACCACGAAGGATAGGTACCGCCACATCTGGACCTCCTTAGCGTAGAAAGGTTGGAGAAAAACCGTCCTTACTCTATTTGTATCGGTAATGGGGTCTAAGCTGCCAGTCAGAGGCGTTATTCGAGAGGACAGTTGTTAAGCGTTAGTTTGAGCGGGGGAAAAAGGAAAGCTTATTTAAATTATATCCCGACTCTGCCTTTTGAGCTAGATCAGAATCGCAAGTATAACTAGCTAGTTAAGTACCTCTAATTGATTTTCCCCGACAAAGCGAATATCACGCTCCCATGTTTCGGTTGGTTCCCCACTCATTGCGAGCCTACTTTGTGGCGGCCGTCCTCTTCCTTCCCATTCAAGCAAGCACAGCACCACTGCTCTTCCAGAACTATTCTGTCGGACACAATAACCGGCGCATTTTCCAGGCGGTAATGGATGACTTGGCCGAACGGAATGGAGTGGAAGTGCCCCTTGCTTACGGAAGTGAGCTCACTGCTACTTCCACCACCGTTTATCTCAACGAAGTTTGGTTTGACGAGCGAGTCCGCCTTATGCAGGCGATTGAGCACGCAAACCCATTTTTCGAAAGGACGGAGTCGAACCGTCTATTGCATCCTCGCCGAACCGAAGCGACCTTTCGTTTTATTCTCGCGCATGAATACTTTCATGTAGTGCTAAAGCATGAGGATACGTGGACCGGGAAGAATGTTCCCGGAGTGGTAATGAAGAGAGGCGGTCGGTCTCAGAAGTTAAGAGCGCTCATGGAGTTACAAGCCGACTACCTCGCGGCTCTTTACCTTCGTGAATTGAATTTGCCGTTATCGTCGGCGAAGACCGCATTGATCTTTGCCGATACCGGTCCCTTCTCCACCACGGAGGAGCTCCTCTCCCCGCACTACATTCCGAAGTACCCTGACTATGATGATCAGGTCGCTAAGTTCGGCTACCCGCATGTGGACATTAGGGATCTCTCCATCGAGCTAGCAAGGGATCATGGTTTTTACTACGAACTATTCGACAACGAACTGATCGACTCTTCCGGTCTGTTCAGTAACTTTACGATAAAGAGGGAAAGAGTTACTTCGGCGATCGCTAGGCAACTCTTAACGGAATTGGGAGTTTCCCAAGAACGAGTCACGCGAGAAATGGTGGCTCGTTGTAGAGATGTCTTGGGACAGGCAGGTCGATTAGGGAACGATCCTGTGCACACTCTTCAAGAATGGCGAAGGACCAGAAATCTTAGAGAGGCCCTGTATTTTTCGACCCATTATTGGTCCGATTAGAAAGCCTGTGCGTACAATATTCATTGCCCCCGCTTCGTCTTGCTGAGCGATAAAAGAGCACAATCTCTTCCTTACCGCATCTGATAGGAAGTCTCCGAACCTCACAATGACAACAACATTTCTCATAATAATGAGCATGACTTGGGCGACGGCTGCCCTTGGAAACCCGACCAATCTGCGTGAAGAGCACCAAAAACTTCTCAGTCAGATACAAAAAAAATATTCCGGCCACTACCTGACTGTAAAAGCGAAAGTTAGCGCCGACGTTGGGCTTGGGCCGGCCTTGCCGGCCACTATTAACGCTAAGGGTGAAATCACTTTCGGCCCCCCTCTAAATCGGGGCGCGGAGGCCACGCTTAAAATCTATCATGCGAAAGATCTGCTTACAGTGAAATTCGTGACAGCAGATAAACGCCTTGAAATTATTCCTAGGGTGACCCATCGAGAGACTGCTGCAAGCAGGCGGGAAACGCGTGTCTTTTCCTCAAGTAGTCCACTGAGCAATACGACAATAACCAGCACGTACCCAGTTCCGCCCCAAGCGGAAGTTATTTTCTTTTTGGAGCGAGAAAACTTTGAAAACGCCTACCCTTCCGCGGATGGATCGGCCGACACGGAGATGATTCGGCTCATGGAAATCGGTCAGAGCGAAATCGTAGAGCTTGCCACGGCGGGGCCCGATCGCCAGAAAGCCCAAGGAAAATGGTTTCCAGTACGCAACGGAAAATTGTTTTCGACGATAGAGTTTCTTACCGGGATCATCGACAATTGCCGCTCCAAACCGGAAAAGATTGCCGATCTCCGACATCCCGAATCACAATTCATTGCAACATCACATGTTCTCAACACGACCGCAGAAAGAGTCACCTTGGCGTACTATATCCGTGTCCAGAAGGAGGAAGAGAAAAGTAAAACGCGAGGCTACTTTAGTTTGCTGAGTTACGATTTGATCGGTGCCGCTACCAAGAATGAATTGCCAATTTGTGCTACCGAGTTTTTTCTCTTCGGGCCCTTTTCGTACGCGTCGGATGGTTTAACGCCAGATACACATCACCCCACGTTGCTGGGAGGTCTGGCGATTGGAGCCGATGGGCAACTTCTTACAGAGGTTCCCTTGGGCCTTGCTAAGGTTGCTAATTATTCGGGCGGCCCCCCGACAGAGCCGATTCGACCGGGAGTGAATCGTGTGCGGGAAGGGTGTCTAAAATGCCACGGGGGAGGAGACTCTACTCCTGATTCCACTGGGCCGTTCCCTTGGGGAAAATGAAGAATTTTCCGGCAGATAGCCCGGTGACAAAAGTGGGCAATTGATCGCTTTCATTGAAATCTATATAGTCCGCCCCACTGATGAGGACGGCTAGGACTATATGGTTTTTCGCAATTGTTTTATGCCTAGCCTGCGCAAAGGATCGGACGCCGCCTTTAACTCCGTCGCCGACTGCTTTGAAGAATGACTCGATCCAGGAAACCCACGGTGGTGATCTTGCGGTAGCGAAAGTGATCGGAACGCTTTCCGACTACAAATGGAATGCGCAAAATGAAAATCTTTACATTCCCGAGGTGGCAAAGAAAATTCTCGATGCGTCCATTTCCAGCGAACGGAAAGATTCTTCCGCCCCCCTCTTCCAGTGGAAAAACGACCAACTTGTCATTAATCGAAAAGCTGTTTTGCAATTGGACTATTTCGACCTTCGAATTCAACTCATTGGCCCCGCTGGGACTAATCCATTCATGGATTTCTTTCGCAGGCCAACGGGAAAGCATTACGGAGTACGCAGCCCCATTAACGTAAGCCCCCAAATGACGCCTGAACTCTTTCGGGCGTGGGGAACCGAGCTATTCAGTTCGATTAGCACTTGCGTGAAAGATTCCTTGGGCGAGCCATTGGGATCACCCCTATCGTTATTTCTTGCCCTTCGCAAAACCAAGGTTTCGCTCTCTTCCATTCCGGTGGAGGTTACCTCCAGTGAGATCATCGACTCGGTTTCTAAAGAGCCCGTGGACGTTGGGGTGACCCTAGAAGATTCCCCCCGCATCTTGCTACGCCCTGCCCATTCCTCAGATTGGAATCCAAGCAAGGAACCTCTCGCCACGGACTTGCTACTTTTTCACGAATACGCCCACGTCATTCTTCGTAGCCTGAGAAAATATGATTTTGATTATAAAGCGGCGGCCGGCCTATTCCTGTTTTGCCGGCCATTTTTGGAGCCTACCTCGGCTCCTTATTGAATACTCGACAGGTTTCCCGTGAAGCTTGCTTCGGAACTTTTTCTTCGAAAAAGTGAGCCGCGACGGATTGTCCTACGCGGCCCCTCGGGCCGCTGCTGACCGCCGGTAAAATCCCGCCTTCCACCATTCTTTATCCATTTCACGGCTACCGCTGCGGGATTTTCCTTCGAATCCTAAAGCAAACGCTAGCGCGTTTGCGCGATCGGGAACTCACTTTTTCTTCGAAAAAGTGAGCCGCGACGGATTCGAACCGTCGACCCCATCCTTAAAAGGGATGTGCTCTACCTACTGAGCTAGCGGCCCCGAAAGAGATCCAAAAGTCCTATCCTTTTATAGAATCAACTATTTAAAGGCAAGGCTGTGCTAAAATAGTGTTATGCCTATTTTTTCCTGGCGTACCCTTGCCTTCGCGGCCGCACTTTTCTGCGGGATGAGTGCATGCACCGAGAAGATTGACGTCCCGAAATCCTTGGAGGTGAATCTTTATAGCGGGGTTCCCGAGTTCGCAAAGCTAGGCGATTCCGAAGGTCAGTTGTTGGATCGTTCCAAGAAAATAAAACCTGAAATCACAGACTTAACGCGTAAAATTACTTCCGAGGATAAACTTTCCTTCACCAAGATTTTGACTTTTAAGCCCCTTGGGATGCGTGTTTATTTCCGGCACGGACGCGTAGCTCTGATCGAGCTTCAGGAACCTTTCCGCGGGGCCATTCAAGGAAAAAAATTGCAGGTATTTTCATTTGCCACGCCCACTGGAGGTTCTTGGGAAGAAACACTCATCAAAGAATTTGGAAACCCAGTGGTGCGCGCGAGCGGAGGAAGGTTCGGCTCGGAAGCATTCTTTTATTCGTGGGGGGATATTTCCTTCAATCGGATGGGGCCGAACGAGCTCGCAATCTATCGCGACACCGATCTCTCCGCCTTTCGTCAAAAGGCTTTCGGTCGTGATGTGAAGTTTTTCCAGAACTAGCCCGAAGGATCTCGACGCCTTGTTCGTGCCTGATAGGCGAGATCCCTTTAGGCCGCTTTGGGATTCCTCGGAACTGCCACCGCGAATTCTTTCACTCCTGCATCCCCCGTCACATTCTTGAGAATGTTGGTATCGAATTTCCCCTTTAGAGTTTTCATCTTTTCCAGAGCATCCTTCGGAGTGAGCGCCGGTTGGTAGGGTTTATTGCTTGTAAGGGCGTCGTAAGTATCCGCTATTGCAATGACACGTGCAAAAACATGAATGTCCTTTTCATCTAGCTGCTGGGGATATCCTTCCCCATCCATCCGTTCATGGTGTTGGAGGGCCGCCAAAACAACAGCTGGAGTGCTCCCGAAAGTCTGCAAAAGCTCCGCACCCTTGCGTGTATGAGTTTGCATCATTTGGGTCTCTTCCTCTGTTAAATCTCCCTTTTTATAAAGTAGCGTTTTCGGCAGGTATAGATTGCCCACATCGTGAACGAGAGCCGCGTAGGTGAGTAGCTTCAGCTCGCCGGGATTCATCTTCATTCCCGTTCCGATCACAGTTGCATAAACAGCAGAATTCACCGCGTGATTCACAAAATAAACAAGGGGGTCGCTACTCTTTCGTAGTAAAGAAGCCCCAATCGAGGGATCTCTTCGAATCGCATTGCAAAGGACTTCCGAAAGAAACCGAAGCTTTTCAAACATCGGTTTTTTCGGTTCTTTGATCTTTTTCTCCAGCTCCGTCCCGTAAGCAACAATGAGACCCCGAATCTGCTGGGCAACAACTTCCTTCGGCGCATTTTCGTCCATCACGCTCTTCTCGAGGGATCCGATAAAGAGTTTCCAGACTGTCTTATGAATATAGAGACAGCTAGCCCCTTTCTCCGAAAGGGAAATGACACGACGGCTGGTGAGCCTCTCTCCCTGCTTTCGAAAAAGAGGGTACCGGTCGGCCACCTTAATGTAGATGGAGCAGGGAAGTGCAATATTTAGGGGAATTGTCTCGGTGGGAACGGCTATCAGGTGCTCTTCGCTGTCCTCGACGAGCTTTGTAGATTCGGCTTCTGAGGTAACTAACTCCGCAAGATCGTCCTTAGCCTCGTCCTGATTCACCACCGGGACGACTCCTAAGTTTTGATTTTTTTTGTTCACGGGTTTGGAAGAAAAGGGAGAGAAAAAGCTCCCTAAAATTATAGCAGAATTTTTCCGAACTTCCTTTTCCCACATTGAAGAACCATCGATTTGGCGCACGGGGTAAACTTTTCTAGCTTGCACACTGCGCCGTCTATTTTTACCCCGCCCTGCGCCACCATTCTCTTTCCTTCACTAGTGCTGGTGACGAACTTGAGATCGGCCAGGAGTTTCGGCAACCATATCTCGCCCTCTTTCCAAGGCCAGGAGAATTCGGGGATTTCATCGGGCAATTCTTTTTTGGAAAAGACCTTTTCAAAATGCGCCTTGGCATGCTCTGCAGCTTCGGCATTGTGGTAACGAGCCACCATTTCGCAGGCGAATTGCGATTTCACTTCCTTCGGATTGAGAGCTCCCTTTTCCATTTGAGAAAAGAGATCCTTGATCTCAGTGAGAGATCGATTGCTTAGCAAATCGTAATACCGCCGCATCATAGGATCGGGAAGACTCAAGAGTTTTCCGTAAATGTCATTCGCGGGCTCATCCACTCCGACATAATTGCTCAACGACTTGCTCATCTTTTGAACGCCGTCCAAACCCTCGAGGAGCGGCATCGTAAGGCAGATTTGCGGCTCGAGGCTGTAATCCTTCATGAGCTCACGTCCCAAAAGCAGATTAAATTTCTGATCCCGCCCGCCGAGCTCCACATCCGCTTTCAGGGCCACGGAGTCGTAAGCTTGAAGAAGAGGATAGAGAAACTCATGGACGCTAATGCTCATGCCCTCTCTATAACGCTTATTAAAATCCTCTCGCTCTAGCATGCGTGCGACATTCGCATGAGCGGCGAGGCGCACGAAATCGTAGGCCGTCATTTTATCGAGCCACTCGCTATTGAATCGGATTTGCGTTTTTTGCCGGTCTAAAATCTTGAAGACTTGAGACTTGTAAGTTTCGGCATTCTTCTGAACCTCTTCGCGGGTGAGCTGCGGCCGGGTCTTTGTCTTGCCAGAAGGATCCCCGACAAGCCCCGTAAAATCGCCGATGAGGAATACCACCTGATGGCCGAGCCTTTGGAACTGCGCCATCTTCTGCATTAAAACGGTATGGCCCAAGTGAATATCGGGCGCCGTGGGATCGAATCCAGCCTTGATGAGAAGGGGCTTTCCCGTCTTCACGGACTTGCGAAGTTTTTCCAAGAGATCTTTTTCGATGAGGATCTCGTCAGCGCCTCGTTTCAGCTCTTCGAGCTGTTGTTCAGGGCTCATAATCGGTCCCTTCTACGGCTATTCCAACCGAGTAACGTAAGCGTTCGATACTCTCCGCTTTACGATCTTCCCCCAGCTTGATTACCACAGCGCAAATTCCAGGATTCTCCCTTGCCGATTGGGTGGAATGGGGCCTTCGAGTCATGAACTTCTTAATCACCTCAGCCGGTCGAAGCCCAATGACGGAGT
>JAHFAF010000102.1 GCA_023250715.1 Pseudobdellovibrionaceae bacterium
ATGTTTTCATCCATTTCCGAATAGTCATAATCAAAGATTACTCCCCCCTGAAAGCCAAAGTCCTTAAAATATTCTCCGTTAGCATTTCCCTGGGAGTCCACTTTCGGCTCGGTGTAGAAATTCCCGCCGACAACTGCGGCCACATGAAAAATCCCTGCATCCACTCGTTTCGGATCCGGAACGAAGTGCTTATGCTTCTCACCTTTTCGATCTTTTTTCTTTGCAGCAGGCGCAGAGGAAGGCTCGTCGTACTGTTGATCCTCTCCGTCATCATCATCCTCTTCGGCTAAGGCTTGAAGCGGCCCGGCTAACAGGGCGGTCAAAAGAATCAGGGAAGTGAGTCTTACCCAGGGTGTCATTGAGATTCTCCCATTTTGTTAATTTTATCACAACGCAACCCGCCGAATTGTGGTGTCCCATGGAATTCATTTTGTATACGGAACAATTTCGCTTCAGTACGCTCTAACTTCCATGGGGGGCGGGAAATATTTGGTGCTGGGCTTCCTGATTGCGCGAGTCAGTTGGGCGGCTGTGGCATTGGATCTGGGTGTCTACGCGACACATTTGGAAGATCGCTTTTATCTCCCTCAGGAATTTCGTACCAAGGGCTCCCACGTTACGGGTCTATTTCGGCTTCGTTCTAACTTCGGGTTAGGGAGAAGTTGGCGAATCGAACCCTCACTTGGATTTCTTTTTCCATGGCATGGCGGTGCGGACGGAAACGTAAAAAACTTTACCGCCCATTTTGATTTGGGTATTTCGCGACCTCTTTTGAGTTTTCTGATCTTGCGTGCGGGGCCGGGTGTGGAATGGATGGGGATCTCCTCCTCGGGAGAGGCGGTCGAGCTCAATAATGGCGGCGCAGATCAGACGCGTACCTTCTACACTCCGGGAAAATTCAGCTGGGGCTACCTCTTCACCTTGAACGGCGCTTTGGTCATTCAATTTTCGGATCGGATTTCATTGAGTTTCGAAATGTACTTTCTCGATGTCGCGAGCCAGCTCCGCCGTTCGATCGACGGGGTCGTGGCATTGGGGGTGAAGATATGAAAGCCTTTCTTCTCTTGCTTTGCTCTCCGGCTTTCGCTTGGACGCTCATCGGACAAAACACAGGTAGCTGGAACGCCAAGACTCTCACGGTTTACGTGAGCCCTGAAAATTGTACGATTACGGAAGAAAAGCTTCTCTCTATTGTCGATGCTGCCATTCAAGAATGGAACTCGGTTCCCACTTCCGGTGTTACTTTGAAGCGATCGCTGACTACCCAAGCGGTAACAGTCGATCAATACAATTCCGACGAGCACCTCGCCCCCGAAGTTCCGCTCATTATCTGCGACCCGAATTTTGGAGCGAGTTCGGGATTGGATCCCGACGGAGTGCCCGCTTCGACAGATGTTTCAGGTCTAGGAGGGCACTTGGTTTACGGAGGGATTCTTCTCAACGCAAAGGAGGGGACGGGGGCCGAGCTCTCACAACTTAGCGATACGGAGCTTGCGATCGTGATGACCCATGAACTCGGCCATGTGTTGGGGCTCGGGCACTCGAGCGATCCCTTGGCACTCATGTATTACAGTATCGCTTCAAAACAAAAGGCCGTGGTGACGGAAGATGATATGGACGGCTTAACTTATCTCTACCCAAGAAATGAATTCGAGCGGGGGGGCTTTGGTGCCAGCTGCAATGCCCGTCACCAACCAAGCGGATCTCCATTCCCCTTTTTCGTTTTTGTACTCGTCATTGCGAGCCTTTGGCGAAGCAACCTTCTGGTATTGAAAGGTCTAAGGTTGCTTCGTCGCTACCGCTCCTCGCAATGACAACGTCAGACCTGTACGACTTCTTTTATTTCGGGAACGACTTCCTTGAGTCGGGTTTCCACACCCATTTTCAATGTGGCGATTGAACTGGGGCAAGAGCTGCAAGCCCCTTGAAGATGTAAGTAGACGACTCCGTCTTCGTACTTTCCAAAAGTAATGTCTCCGCCATCCATTGCGACGGCAGGCCGGATCTCATTGTCCAAAACTTCCTTAATCTTTTTCTCAATTTCGGTTTCATTCCCGCTTGAGGCACTTGGAGCGGCCTGAGTGAAGTAAGAATCAAAGACCTCTCCGCCAGCGCCCAGGTGAGTCTCGATTTTTTTCGGAACCTCTTCTGCGAGAATGTCCCAGCTTCCGTTCGCTGCTTTAGTTATCGTCACGAAATTCGTGCCGACCATCACGGCGCCGACACCGGGAATATCGAAAAGCTTATGGGCTAGTGGCGCGTGCTCAGCCGCCGACTGGGTTAGGAAGTTCGCTGCCCCTTTTTCGATAAGGCTTCTATTTAGGACGAATTTTAGGGTATTTGGGTTGGGGGTAAATTCCAGGCTTATGCGAATGGGCTCAGTCATACCTTATAAGATGGGAATTATAGGGCATGAGTCAAGCCGCGAGAGTGGATGAAGTGATCGGACCGATATTCTTGATGATTGCCGGCTTTTCAGGGGGTGCCCTAGGCACGGAATTACCCCGATTGACGGTGACAGCTAAGACACCTTCCCACGAAGCGTCTCAAGAGGATGGGGGGAACAGGGTCGAGCGAAAAATCATCGATCCGAGGGGACCTAAGTCCTTGCCCCGGCTCTTGAGGGAAAGCCCGTCGATTTTAGTTCGGGATGCAGGCGGAGAAGGATCGGCTCCGGAATACCTGATACGGGGTCAGGATCCCCACCAGACCCGCTATTTCCTGGAAGATATCCCTCTAAGTGATGCGGCTTACGATTCCGCGCCCGTTCACTGGCTTCCTTTGGATGCTCTCGGTGCGGTCGACATCTATCCGGAAGGAGTGCCGGTGCGCCTTGGGGGCGATGGTCTCGGGGGTGCCCTTCGATTTTCCTTTCCACGGGGGGAGGAGCTTAAGTCTTGGGCCTCTGCCAGAGTCGGATCCTATAGTTACCGAGAAGTGAGTGGGCTTGGGGCTTCAAAGGGCTCTCAAATTTTCGCGGGCTACCGAGAATCGCTCGAAGATTTTTCCTTTGTTTCTGATCATGGCACTCCCTTTGAGACTTCGGACGATACGATCGAAAAAAGAACAAACAATCATTTCCGTCGATTCACGTTGTTGCCCAAGATCCTACTCTCCGAATCAGGGTCGGATCCTGTGCAGGCATTTGGGCTCGGTGTTTGGAATGAAATGGGAGTCCCCGGACCTGTTGGTCAGACAAATGGCGGGAAATTGAATCAAGGCTACGGGCTCGGTGCGGTGGACTGGAAGCATGAAAAAGCGTGGCGCACTCATCTCTATGGCCGATGGGCCCGCAATATATTTCATAACGAAAATTATGCGACAATCTCGCAAGCCATCGATGAATCCCGTTCGGAAGAAGGCCGTTTAGGAGTCGGTACCTGTTTCTCGAGTGGGGATGCGCTCGTTCAAATGGGGACAAATTATGAGCATTTTCAACTGGAGACGATAGGAGGGCCGACTCCTGGAAAGAGGGGCTCAGGACGATGGCAGTGGGAAAGTGGTCTTTCGCGGACTATTTCCGTCGGTAAGTGGGTAGTGCAGCCGGCGATTGCCTTGCATTTCTATCAGTACCTTCCGGAAAGCGGGGGAGATCGAAGAGAAACAGTTCTCCTCTCGCCTCGAATCGGATCGAGCTTCGAGCCGCTTCCGAGCTGGAGGCTTCGCGCTTCAGCGGGAAGCTATTTTCGGGCGCCCAGTCTTTTCGAGCTATATGGAAGTCCTGCCGGGTTTTCCTCTAGCCCAGGTCTTAATTCCGAGCGTGCGGAGAAGTTGGAAATTGGAGCCGATAAGGAATGGCGGCGAGCTATTGTAGGAACGCGGTCGGTGAAGGCGAGTTACAGCTATTCCATCGCCTTCGCCCGGGATTTGATTGCGTACCTGCAGAATTCTCAGAGCACGAGAGTCGCCACGAATATCGGCAATAGCCGAATCGACTCACATGAAGTTGCATTAGAAACTGCTTTTCAAGGTGTTCCTCTATTTTGGAAGAATGCGTTCGCGATTCTGTGGACGGAAAATAGAACGCCCATTCCTTCGCAACAAGGAAAAGAGCTCCCCGAGCGCGCCCCTTGGCGTTGGCAGATGGATCTTTCGTGGATGGGAGAAAGGCTGTCGGTTGGCTATTCCTTGAGCTGGTCCGGCCCCGTTTTTTCGGACCTTTCGAATTTGCGAAAACGCTCAAGTACCCAAGATCATTCCCTTTGGGCGGGGGTGGCCACTCCGGGATGGGGACGATTCAGGCTGGAAGTGAGAAACCTTCTCAATACATTGAAGGTGGACTCCTTATTTGCCGGCGAGGCCGTTAGCGAGTACACCACAGGCTACGCTGGATTTCCCGCACCCGGAAGGAGAGTTTATTTATCATGGCAATACGAACTTTAGTCTTCGCACTCATCGTCGCTGGTTGTAGTCGAACCACTCCCACGGCGTCTCATCCGGAGCCCCTGGTCTCGGCTCCACGCAACCATCTGGTGATCGCTGAGAGTGATTACCAAACAGGGCTACTGGAACTCATCGATCTGACAAAATCAGAAGAAGGAACGTCTTTTCCTATTCACTCGGACGCTGTTGCAAGAGCTCCCCAGGGGAGCGGATCCATTTTCGTTTTGAATCGCTATCTGCAAGACAGCATCTTGGTTTTGGGCGAGGATCTTTTGGCGAAGAAGTCGAACTATTCGGTTGGGGCGGAGTCGAATCCTCAGGATATTCTGTGGGTGAACGAGAAGTTGGCTTTGGTATCGCGGTTACAGGCGCCTGAGATTCTGTTTCTGAATCCGACGACAGGGCAGGAGGTCGGTGAAAAGATTTCGCTCGCTAATTTTGCAGATTCCGATGGGAACCCGGAGATGGCATGGATGGCAAAAGACGGATCTAATATTGCGATCGAACTGCAGCGCCTCACGAAGTTTGTTCCGTCGGATTTTTCAAGCCTTGCCGTCCTCGATATTGAAACGAAGGCGCTTCGAATAAAGACCCTTGCTTGCACAAATCCGGTTACCGAATTCAAACAGGGCCCGAACGGTGAATGGTACGTGGGGGAAGCGGGCTACATGGGATTGATTTCCAAACTCGATTGCGGGATTGAGCGCTTGGAAAAAGGAACTTTTTCTCCTCAAGGGTTGATCATCGGTGAGCAGGCCTTGGGCGGTGATATCGTCGATTTCGAAGTTTTAAGCGACTCTGTTGGTATTGCGATTGTCGCAAGCCCCGAGAGCCAAGTTGTTTCTTTTGATCCTCGCTCAGGACAAAAGATTGGGGATGTTCTGCCCAGGGCGCCTCGTTTCCAATATCAGCAACTTCTGCTCGATCGACCTCGAAAACTTTTCTATATGTCCGATCGCGATCCTTTGAATTATGGCGTGCGGGTCTTCTCGATGGAGACCTTGGAAGAGATTCCCGAGGCTCGGCGCTATACTAAACTTCCGCCGTATCAAATGAGCTGGATGGACTAGCGTGCGATTCGCCCTAGGCATTTCCCTACTTTTCCACGCACTCTTAATCGTTCGATCTGCTCCGGTGCTCGCTTGGAATAGAGTTGGCGGAGGATCGGACATTTACTTTGTGGGAGAGGCGCCAAAAGTAGACGGCGCTCGATCCGTGAGATTGTCACGGCCTTCGGCCTCGCAAGTTCACGCATCTACGAGCGTAGGCGAAGCAGTCTCATTGAGTCGAGCGCGTTTGATCGAATGGGGTAATGAAGAGCCTGCCTATCCACCTGAGGCAGTGAGGTCGGGCTGGGAAGGGGAGGTGCTTCTTCATCTCACGCTAAATTCCGCGGGCACGGTGAGTGAGGCGCGAGTCGACCGATCTTCCGGTTACCGTACCTTAGATGTCGCGGCTCTGACTGCGGCGCGAGCCTGGCACTTCCCGCCGGATCTCGGCGCGGAAGCGACGATTCCTATCTTTTTTCAAATTGAAAATTAATAAGGAGGGTTAGCGCTGCCAACATTTCGGAATTGAATGCGGGGGGCAGCTTCTGTCTTGAGGATAAAATCCCACCGAATGCGGACAAGCCCATCCGGGTCGAGCATCCCCTTAGGAGGGTTGGGAAACGGACCCGCCCTTTCAAAGGCCTCGACGGCGGCGTCATCGATTTCCCGGAATCCGCAACTTCCTAAGCGAGAGATTTTTTGAATTGTACCGCTGGGATCAAGGAGCACTTGAACTTGGGTAATCATCTCCTCTTCGGATAAACTTTTTCCCTTGGCCCAAACCCGGGCCAGTTGCCTTTCTACGTTGGGCTTCCAGTATTGGCGGAGCAATTCCTTGATACGTTGGTAGTAGGAGAAATAGCGAAACTCTCTTGTGCTCAAGACAGTCTGATCCCCAGTCCGTACGTCGTCCAAATGATCGTCGGAAGCGGCTGTATTTCCACCGTCTCCTCCCAGGCCCAAATCTCTTATTGAAAGGGATTTCCAGTCTTTTTTGCCAGCAGGATGTTCGGAGATTCCAACGCTGAGATCATCGGCAGGAGGGCTCTGTCCCTCTTCTCCCGCCTGCTCTCCTTTTGCCCCGGATCCCTTCTTGGCTCGGAAATCGTCGATATTCTTTGATCGCATTTCTTCCAGGGCTTTTTGATTTCTATCACTCAGAAACTTCGTATTCGGATCCAGCTCCTTATTTCCGGCGTCTTCTGTCTCGGCAATTTCAAGTTTCTTCGCTTTTATCTTGGGAATTGCCGCGGCCTCCTTTCGCTTTTCGAACCACTCAGGCTTTGCTTTTGTTACTTCGATGGGAGATTGCGCGGCGAAATCAGGAAATGACTGTTGCCACACGGGAATTTTCGCTATCAGGAGAATCAAATGCGCAAGAACGGAGAGACCTAGTCCCCAGTGGAGCACTGAAAGGCGGTTTTTTCCCAATGTCTGCATCAAGGAGTACTCAAAGTCTTGTAAATTCGAATGACCTGCTGGGCCTGGGCCGTAAGCTGAGGAGCGGTTCGGCTCGGGCTTTCATAATTCCAAATATTGGCTCGCATCTCCTCAAATGCCTCTCGGCTTCGCTCGGTGCCAGGCGAGTTCTCGATCTCATTTTGCAATGGCGCCCAATCATCCATTCCGATTTGCCGCTCGAAATCCTCGCTGGGCAGCTCCGACGGAAAGAGATAGACGGCGATATTAGTCGCGGCGTTTTGAATCTCGGGATCGCGGGAATTCAGCATCTCGTGTGTAACATTGGCGCGTAGCTTTTCTTTTTCCTCAAGAAAGCGATCGAGTCCTTCTTTCTTGTAAACGTCTTGAAGATCTTGAAATCCTTTCATTGCGCTCTCTGCGGCGGGCGGGCGGTGGTTCGCGAAATAGATCAGTACGACGGTTGTAGTCAGCACGAGAAATAGAAAACCATATAGCAATCGGTGGGAGGCATCGACGCGAGGCTTATTTGAGCTCATGAGGTCCCTCCCTTTCGATTGCGCAAGAGCGCAAATTTTCCATATGAATATCGAGCTCCTTTGCGAAGTGGTTTGCGTTGGATCCGGACCAAATTTTTCTGAGCGAGCGGGTAAGCAACTTCACATCGGACACGGAGGCATAGAGCGTATGGGGATCGCTCACCATTCTTTCAAGGTGATTCTTCCCCCCACGGCGTCGGGAATCGTTCCAGAATGCGATTACGGAGCGGCTTCCCTTGTTGTAAGCCATCGAGGCGTAGAGCCAGAGAAGCTCGGAGTTGTAGGAAACATGATTGCGTTCGAGAATTCGTTTCAATTGCAGATATCGGTTATTCAAAAAAGCCGCCGAGGAGACCACGGCCGTTGGAATGTAAAAATACGAGGACGGATTTTTGTATCTGGGATCGAGCGGTTGAATCGGTCGAATGTCTTTTCCGAAGATCGCGTTCATCAGATCCACGTTAATGTGACTGAAGCGATCGAGGTGGTGGTTCACTTCATAAAAACTAAAGTGGGAGAATTGCCCTAGGCCGCGCGCGCCTTGGTCTCCTTGCACGCCCTCCAAGTGATTGAGGCGGCTTTCTTGAAAGAGTAGGCACCAGAGGATCGCCGGGGGCATTTTTAGAACATCGCTGGTCGAGGAAATGCTTTGGTTGATTGCGATTTCATTTTCAGGAAGCAATCGCCCCTTCATTCGGAGAAGGTCAAGTTCTTGACGGAATTTCTCATCTGCCGGGAAGTTCTGAGTAAATAGATGCGATGTGGTCTGGGTTGGTGGGGTTGCGGGTGAAAAAAAAGGTGAGATAAGGAGAGAAGGGTAGCGAAAGCTACGCAAATACATGCCCGTCGCGAGCAGCGCAAAGACTAAAAGCCAATGGCTGGGATGAGCAAATGGTGATCGATTCCAAAACCGCATTCCGAGGAGACCCCCTCGGTGCACTTTTCGGTAAAATTACTAGGAATATTGAGTTTTCCCGGACTTGGGCCTAGAGGCCCGAAATCACCGTCAAAAATTCGTCGGCGCTCAAAGCGCCGTTGATGCGGGGCTTCTCAAGAAGGGTCCCATTCTTGTCTAAAAACAGGATGGCGGGAAGGCTCAAGACCCCGTATTTTTGCAGGGTCTTCAAGTTTTCCGGACTTTCCGAGGTAACATCCAAACGAAGGGCGATGAAAGCCTTTAATCTCTCCTGGACAACGGGATTTGAAAATACTTCGGCGTCGATCTCATGGCAGGCACCGCACCATTCGGCTCCAAAGTCTATCAACACCGGCTTTCCGGTTTGTTTCGCCAGTAACAACGCGGCCGCTTCATCCGTCTGCCAAGCTATCGTGGAGGTGGAATTGCCGTGGGAAATCAGGCCAACCTGTCTCGCCCAAACAATCCCATAATAGATGGCGGCGATAAACATCAAGCTCGCGAGTACGCGATTAACTCGATTCATCCACGCTCCAGAGCGAGGAAGGGCCGCAAGAATTCCGGAGAATCCTCCAATGAGCAAAAAGAGAACACCGAGCCCCAGCGAGAAACTTAAGAAATAGAGAAATCCCTTCAGTGCGCTGGAAGTATCGAAAACGAAGGCAAGAATTCCGGCGAGAATCGGCCCGACGCAAGGGCCGACGATAAGACCAGAAAAGATGCCCATCAGAAAAATTCCGCCCGGTTTGTCGGCGTTACCGAACTGGGAGAGCTTCGTCTGCATCGAGGCAGGGAGAGCAATCTTAAAGAGCCCGAATTGTCCGAGTGCCAAAGTGAAAAACAGAACCGTTAGAAAGCCCACCATCCAACTGCTTTGCAAAAGTTTACCGAAGAGCGAGCCCGTCATTCCCGCGACCACTCCCAAAAGGGAATAGGTCGTGCACATCCCTCCCACGTAAACCCCGGCCAAAGCGAAGGTGTGAAAATTGAAGAGCCCTTTTCTCTCAGTGGGTTGGCTTCTCGCTGCTCGACCGAAGATGTTTATCGTTATCGGGATCATTGGGTAGATGCACGGGGTGAGACTCGTGAGAACGCCCGAGGCAAAGCAAAGTAAAAGAGCGAGGCCCATATGCTCGGCGGCCAGTAGTTTTACCTTGTCTCCGTCAACGTGCGTCAGCAATTGGAGGAAATCCTGGAGTGAGTTCATTCTTGTATTTTGGCGTGTCGGGCCAAAGAAAGCAAAAGGGGCCCACTTTCTTCGCTTAACATCAGTCATGACCGGCTAAAATAGAAAAACCGTTGGAAAAATTCCTGGAAAGACTGGCGGCACGATTTCATGCCCGTTCAGGCTGGACGTTGTGCTTGATTGGCTTCTCGGCCTTCTCGATTTGGTTTCTTTTTCCCTTGCTCACGGAGCAGGCTAGATTCTCCCACCCAGAGTATGTCAGTTACTATTTTGGCCATCGCATTTGGTTTTTGGGTGAGCTTTTGCGTGGGCACTTTCCCACATGGAATCCCTATTGGGGAATTGGGCATACCAGTGAGATTGAGCTCTCATTCCCGATCGATACGTACACGTTTCTGGAGCTCGCTTTTGGCCCTCGCTATCTCTACTTCCAGGCTTTGCAGTTAGTTCTTCTTTTGACGGCTGTTGTTTGGAGTCTTCGTGCCCTGGGTGCGAATTTTTTAGTTTCCGCTTCAGGGGCATTGCTTTTCTTCTTTTCGCCTTGGGTGACTTACTACTTTCTTTATTTCATCAAGGTAAATTCTTTTATCGCATTCATCGTCGGGTTCCCCTTGGTTCTGCGCTGGTTTGAGAAGGGGGATCGGGCAAGCCTGTATCTATTCACTCTGGTAACGGCCGTTTCACTATTCGGAACGAAGCTAGAGTTTTGGTTTTATCACTTCTCTGTTTTCTCATTACTCGCCGTAGTCTGCTTTTTCTTGATTGGCGGTCCGGTACGGCGGCTCGGGTATTTTTTTATGGCTCTTTTACTCGCTGCTAGTTGCCACCTCTGGCAGATTATTCCCCTTGCAGAGTCTCTGAAAGCGACCTCTAGGCTTATTCCTGCGGCGGGAGCGAGCCAACTACTTTCGGCGGAACTGTACGAAAAATTGTGGAAGAGCTTAGTAGGATCCGACTATTTTCGAGCTTCCCTCCGCGAGTCTTACTACGCGTATGGTGTGGGGTTCGGGCTTCTACTTGGGTGGCAAGCGATAGGCCGAAGCGGGAAAAGGCTTCTTGAAGCTCTACTTTTTTTTCTCCCGATTTGTCACTATTGGATGCGCCCGATTCCGGGCGATCTGAATGAGGTCGGAAGGATTGCAAGCACTCCCATCACTTTTCAACTGGCGTTCGGTGCGGTGGTGGCCCTCGGGTGTTTCCAAATCCGAAAGTCCACAGCAGCAAAGGTTGCGTATGCGCTAATCCTGGCTCTCTTTTTTTGCAGGGAACAGGGTCAGATTCTGATGGCCTATCTTCTTGGGTCCCTTTGGATGCCGACGCGAGATAATTTTCTATTCGACTTTCTCTTTGCCGTAATCGGAGCCGTTGGCCTTGCTCGGACTTTACCAAATTATCGCCTACCACCGATCCTTATTATTCTTGCGGTGGTGGCTTACCATTCGCCGATCTATAACGAATACAATGCTTCCATTGTGGATAGTTTTCCCGATTATACAGCTCACTATGAAGGGGAGCCCGATTACCGGAATATCCTCTCCCAGTTGAAGACCTCAGCTGAGTGGCGAGGTTATTTTGTCGACGGGTACGATAGCCTTTCGATGTTTGCACCAAGTGTCGCCTCTCGCGCGAACCAGGTTGCCAGATTTTCGAGCTTGAACGACGCTCGGTTCAAGGATTGGGTAAATTATCAGGCATTCGGAATATTGCCGGAGGAAAGGTGGGATAGTTATCCGCCCGATTATACAAAGAGGACGATCGACTTTCTTCCCCGGAAAAACACAAAAGGATATTCCCACGAATTTGTTTACTGGCATACGCTTCCCAATATTCCTCCCCTAAAGGGACCGGCCTTGCGTCTTCTCGGAGTCCGGCATCTCATTTCTCGAAAGCCGCTTCCTTACTCAATCGACTGGGGACCTTCCAAGCGAATGGGCGGATTCTTCGTTTCCCAACTTCGAGCGCCGCTGCCGCGTGCCTTTCTGTTGCCTGTTGGGCAGGGGGGGAAAGAGTTTCTCACCTCGCCTGACCCGAAGTGGGAAGGAGTATCTTTGCAGCCTGTCCCATTCAAAAGATACGAGGCTGAAGAAGCGATTTTTGAGTTCCATTCAAGTGAGCCCGCCACCTTCGTTTTGACGGACCTTTTCCATCCTTTTTGGGAAGCTACGTTAGATGGAAACCCAGTCGACCTCTTTCCGGCGTTTTCTATCTTTCGCGGCGTGGAGATTCCTCCCGGATTTCACGATTTGAGATTTCGCTGTCGCATTCCGGGATTTCAGGTGGCGGGCTACTTCTCTTGCCTGGCTTGGGTAATCTTGTCTTTTCTAGGTCTTTCCCAAGTTCGGTTAACCCTTCCTGTTGATCTTTCGATACCTAAGAGATGGCAGGCCTTTTCAAAAAGATTACTCGCCCGGTCGAATTAGCGTGGCGCTCCCAACAGATTGGCTTCGCCTTTTCGCGTTACGGTTTGGGCGGTGCTTTCACTTCTCTAGGATTTGAAGTGGGTAAGCGCGGCTTGAAGTGGGTGGGAATAACGAAAGCGCCAGCCATTCCTTTCGACGCGGTTTTCGGCAAGAACCTTGCACGTACATTTGCAGAGCTCGGTCCCACCTTCATTAAACTCGGTCAGATACTCGCTAGCCGTCCCGATCTCGTTGGAGATCCCATTTCCGATGAGCTCAAAATTCTTTTCGATAGAGTTCCTCCCATCTCATTCACGGCGATTCAGAGGATTTTGCGGCGCGAGCTCGGCAAACAGAAGATGAAGGAGACTATCAAATCGATCGATCCGAAGCCCTTGGCCTCGGCGAGCATTAGTCAGGTTCATCGAGCGACACTAGTCGACGGAACCCCTGTGGTACTCAAGGTTCAAAAGACCGGAGTCCGCTCGGCGGTCCGTCTAGATCTTCAGCTTCTCGAGGGGTTGATGTGGCCGATGCATTTTCTCTATCCTAAATTGAATCTGCTTCAGATGTATGAAGATTTCAAAAAGGCAACGCTCATGG
>JAHFAF010000103.1 GCA_023250715.1 Pseudobdellovibrionaceae bacterium
GAAGGAGGGAGGAACCCATATGTCTTCCCGGAGCCATTCCACGGGAAAGCGTTGCCAAGTTAGCAAAATAAGCGGCGGGAGGATCAAAAGAAAAATTTTCCTTTTCGAACCGAACGCGGCAAAGAGAGCACCCGTCGTGCAGAAATAGACGATAAGAATCCATTGAAGGCTAGAGCTGAAAAAAGTTTGAGTAAAACCAAGCAGCAGATTCATTGAATCCGGTGAAGTTTGAGCGCGGGTGCGGCCCGATTCTGAGATAAGCCCAACAACCCAATTGATTTGCCATGCGTTGGCGAGCCATCCAAAAATAAGTGCCGTCAAATACGCAACGTCTCGCGGAAAGTGAATCCGTGGGCGACCGTGGAAGATTCGCAGCCCCCCTATCCAAAGTGCTAGGACAATAGGAAATTGAAATCCCCATAGCTCGATTCTTGCCCCGTGAAAAGCTAGGGCATAGAGCAATGCAATGAGGAGAAAGGGCTTTTTCGTCTGTACTTCAGCTTTCAATTCGATCCGGTAAATCAGGGCAAGTAGAGGCAGAATGACGATAAAAACCGGGTTGTAGACTAGTAGTACGGCCTGTTCTTGGACCATGTCCATTGTATAAAGGAATAGGAATGCAATGGGCACGAGCAGCCACGAGGCGCGTGTTCGTATTTTGAAAAGGCGTACGGAGGTAACGTACGCAAGTGCCATGAGAAGGACATCAAAGACGACGAGATAATTCCAATTCGAAACAAAACGACTTACGAGCATTAGGTGGTTCCATGGAATGAAAGCAAAAGTTTGCGCGGGGCTGCCCCCAGGCCCGAGCAAGGGATTCCAAAGCGGCCAAATGCCGTGCAGGAAGGAATCGGCGGCCGCCTCTCGAATTTGATTTATTGTGGAGCTTTCCGGAGCTCCATTGATCACTTTCTGGAATAGGACGGGAACAAAGAAAACAAGTACGACAAGGCCCACCCAAAGGTGAAGGGCCATGACTTTGCAGGCACGTATCATCGATAGCAACTGGAGGCCTTAATCCCTGAGCTCAGTTGTGTTCATACACTGGGCGGGGTCTTTCGCCTGCCGGACTTCGTCCTCCGCGTTCCCTCCCCAATCGGCTTCGCCGATTGGGGGCCCCAAGTGAGTCCACCGGGGACCCCACTTTTGCTTTGCAAAAGTGGGGAGAATCGACGGCCCGACGGGGCCGCCTTCGGTTCCTCTCTTGTGCGTCCTCGCCGACCGGCAAAATACGCTCGCCAATTGTGCAAACCCAACTGAGTTCAGGGATTAAGTTACCATTTTGATGCCTGTCTAACCAGTGTGCAATGCATCAATCCCTGTAAAGAAAAACGTGTAAAATAGGAATATCTCCACGCATTTGATCTTTCGTAAGGCCTCAGTTATCGGTGGGTCCTTGTTTCGGACCTCGAAATTTGCCTCGCCATTTCAAGGCCAAGTGGCTCGCAACTTCGATTTTGCAAGCTACAAAGAGTAAAACCCACCGATAACTGAGGCCTTACTGATCTTACCTTACTCCCATTCACTCTTTCTTTTTTTCGAATCCGACGTGACTAAATATGATTCGAAGGCTGGCATCTCACCATTGGATCTTGGCAACAGGCTCGGTGATCTGCCTTGGGTACTATTTCGCTTATGACCTCATCACATTCAGACGGTATTTTACTCACGCCGAATTCACCTTCTACTACCCGGCATTCCGGCATTGGTTTCTCGAGCAGCTGCTTTCAGGAAATTTTCCAAAATGGAATCCCTACTGGGGGATTGGACAGGCGACGGACATTGCCAGTACCTTTCCGATTGATCTTTTTAGCCTCGTGGAGTGGATCGTCGGGCCCAAGGACTCTGCCCTCTACTTGGCGCGGGCGTGGTCTGTGTTGGGGGTCGGCTTCTTGGGATTCCGCTGGTTCGGTTTATCTCCTCTTATTGCCGCGAGCTGTGCTTGGCTATTTCTTCTCTCTCCTTGGGTAAATTGGTTTTTTTTCTACCCCATGCACGTCAATTCTTACTTGGGAATTCTATTGGCCGCGCCCGCGGCTTATCACTGGTTCCGTACCCGGCAGGCAAAGTACTGGATCTTTTCGGCATGGATCTCCGTGCTGGCGCTATTGGGAACGAAATTGGAGTTTTGGTTTTTTCATGTGGGATTTCTCACATGCTTCGGCACCGTGGCCGCGTTAGTTTTTCAAGGAAGCACGAAAAAAGCAGTTAAATCCTGTCTTTTATTTTCGGTCGCCTTGGCGCTAGGAATTCTTGTCCACGCTTGGCAATGGATAGCATTGCTGCAAATTTTGAAAGAAAGCGGACGCGTTGAAGCAAGTGCTGCAAAAGCTCTCTTTAACTCCGAAATGTATCTTAGTTTATTCAGAAGTGTAGTTTCATCGCCCTTTCTATCGATTACTTTACCGTGCCTTTCGGCCGCAGGTTTTTTGAGAACTAGGGGGAGGGCTCGTTTCATCGCGGGGTATTGTCTGGTTCTTTTCATTTTCACGGGAAAGCTCTGGGCTAATCCCCTCTTTCACGTTTTCTACGGGGCCTATAGCCTGGGTGCCGCCATTGCCCTTGTGGTTTGGGCGTTGGATGAACGGCCGAATTGGCGAAGGCTCATCGAGTCGATTTGCCTCTTTATTCCCTTGTCCTATTACTGGTGTCGATTCGGTGACGGGGATGTAAAGGAAATCGAAGTTCTTCATAAGGCTCCCGATATTCTCAAAATGGTTTTCGGCGCTCTATCCTTCTGGGGTTCTTGCCGGGTTACCAAAAATAGGCTCGCGCGCATTTTCTATGTGACTTTGCTTTTACTGTTTATCATCCGCGATCAAGGGCAGATTCTCATGTGCTACTTAGCCGGGTTTTATTGGATTCCGACCCGCGATAACTTTCTATTCGATTTACTCTTCATGGCATTGGGAGGAATTGGGATAAGCGGATTTGGACGGGCGAGAGCAGCACTTCTCGCCACACTCATTCTGGCGCTCTCGTTATTCGCTACACGCCAGGATCTTTACTATAGCAATCGATTTGTGAAAACGGTCCCTTCGGAGCCTCCCACCTATGAAGGAATCTTGGGCGGAGAGGCAGTCATCAGTCGACTCAAGGATCGCCCCGATTGGCGCGGGTATTTCATTCCAAGTTTTGGGCACGGGTTTGAAAGTGTCTCTCTTTTGAATCAGGCCTCGGATGTTTCAGCTTATTCGAGTCTTCTTCCCGCGCGCTATCGTGATTGGGTATTCTTTCGAACCTATCTCATTCATCCGGATGAAAAATTAAATTCCCATCCGGGGCAATACACTCCTGAGACGATGGCAAATTTACCTAAGCGGAATACGTTCGGGTGGGACAACGATACGATTTACTTTTGGAGAATTGAGGCGCGTCCGCCATTTGAAATCAACTCTCTGAAGTTATTGGGGGTTAGGGATGTGATTTCCGATGAGCCTTTTCCTCACTCGGATGAGAATCTAACGGATTACCGTCAAATAGGCCGCTTCTTCTCCGCGCGTGTCCATCATCCTTTGCCTCGCGCCTACATTCTCGACGATGTTCCCACAGCAATGGATGAGGAGCTTTCCGAATTCATGATGCCAAGAATATTCGATGCAGGAATTCAGTTGGGGGGAAAGGTTCGCCCTCTTAGGGAGAGTAGAATTCTTCGCTATGAACGGGAAAATGTGCTTATTGACGCCGAAGCCCGTGCAGATTCAGTATTGGTTCTTTCGGATCTCTACCATCCCTTTTGGCGCGTTCGAGTCGATGGAAAGGAGGCTCGGCAATTCCCTGTCTTTCACGCGTTTCGGGGCTTGAGACTGGCTCCAGGTCGGCATCGCGTAGAGTTCTATTGCGAGATTCCTTGGTTCTTATTCGGCTGGATCACGACCGCAATATTTTTATCGGTGCTCGCGGCACTGACACTACGTTATCTCAATGTTTTTCAAGGACGACGGTCATCTGACATCCCAGCCAGCGACAGATGGGTCTACCCATCCACTCAATCACTCGAATGAGTGGCAGTAACCGCCCCGAAAAAAAGGACCGGTAGTTGAAACCACCGCTTAAATAGAAAGCGATAAGCGTGTGGTACTCAATCGTGAGAATCTTGAGCCGCGGAAAGCGCCTTTCGAATTCTTTTCGGTCGCGCACGAAAACAATCCATGGGATAGAATTATTGGCTTGCCTAAGACGTAGGTTGTCGCGGTTATTCCAAGTAGAAACAGAATCATCGAAATATTCGTAGGGACTAAAGGAGCCGATGAATTTGGCTGGCGGGCTATTGTAAGGCTCTACGCACACGAGCCTTCCGCCCGGGGCGAGGCACCGATCCGCTTCCTTAAGAAGGCGATCTGGAAATTGCAGGTGATGGAAGGAATTGACTAGGAAAAGGCAGCGTATCCCTTCATCGGAGAAAGGAAGTTCTTCTCCTCTCGCCACGAGATCCACATTGGCATGTGCCACGACGTCGGTCTTGATCACGCCAGGAATGTACTTCTCAATGTGACTCGGCCCTGCACCGATTTCAACCATCGGGAGATTAAGGGCGGAGGTGGCACCTATCGACGGTTGAAACCGCTCGTAGTGTTTCCGGTAGAGGTATTGGAGAATGGGGTTTTTCGAGATGATCTTCTGATGCAACGAAATCGTACCGGCGCAGTCGGGGTCAGAGTCGCGGGTCATTGGATTGGCCAGGCGCTCAAAGAGAAACGCTCGAAAGCCCGATAAGGTCTTTTGATTGGAGGCTTGCATGAGGCCACGTAAGGATATCATGCCCGTCATGTTTTGGTCCTGCGTCAGGAAGAAAATCCAACCTTGCGGTAAGATATCCTGGTGACCCTCACCCCCTCAACGGAAAGGCACTAGAAATGAAAAACTTCCTATTTTTGCTTTTGTTCGCTATCCCCGCTTACTCTCTTACCTCACCGAGCAAAACAATCATGGCGCGGGAAGATTCCGCTGAGGTTTTGCTTAACAACGCCCTCACTCAGGCAAAGATCGAAAATAAACTTGTCTTCCTGCGGTTCTCCGAGACCTGGTGCTCTTACTGTACTCGAATGCAAAAGATTCTCGATCGTCCCAACATGCAGCGAATCTTGGGCAAGGAATTGATAGATCTGAAAATCGACCTCACTAATACTCCTGGCGCACGTCCGATCTACAAGAAATACACACATGAGGTAGGTGGAGTCCCTTGGTTTGCTTTTCTGGATACGGCGGGAGCCGCTGCGGCTACTTCAGTGGGGCCGGAAGGAAATATAGGGTGTCCTGCAACGGATGGAGAGATTACTTTTTTTACCGGTGAGCTAAAACGTACCACCAAATTGAGCGATTCTGAGCTGGAAGAGGTGGCGTACGAATTTAAGCACCCCTAGTCTTGGGTTGACCTACGCCCTCATAGATTCGGGTCATGCCCGTAATCCGACCACGCCCCGCCTTTAGCGGCACAATCAAATGGGTCCACTCCTTCCGGCATGTCGACGGGAGGAAGTCCTTTCTTGTGGCATTCAAAATGGTGGTGAAACCATTGGCCGCGGGAGCGCTCACAGGATTCTTTATCCCTTAGCTCAGGCCAATTTTGAAGTGTCTCTCCTGCGAGTCGGTGGCAGTGTGCTTTGCATTCGGGGTCATGCCCGAACGTAGTTCCTGCTAGTACAATCCCAACGAGCATCACGAACACACATTTCCTTGCGCCTGGTGCCATGCATTCATTATGTGGGCAGATAGCCCTTCCATGAACTCACCAGATTGGCGGGAAAACATTGAGAGGCGCCCGTCGTTTTCTGGAGCAGACCAAAAAAATGGGGGGCTGTATCTAGTGTAGTGCTTGACACTACGTACTGTAGTGTAGTACGCTACATAGTGCCATGCGGGAGATTAGTTTTGATTGGGACCAATGGAATCTTCAGAAGAATGAGAGCAAACACGGGGTTTCCCGTATGGAAGCCGAAAGTGTATTCTTCGACATTCGCTATAGGTTATTTGAGGATTTGAAACACTCTAAGCCTAATGAGAAGCGATTCATTTTGTTCGGTAAGAGTCTCGAGCAGAGAATACTCATGGTGGGGTTCACGTTGAGAGACGCCAAGGTTAGAATCATTACGGCGCGGTCTGCTTCTCGAAAGGAGAGAAGTCTTTATGAAGAAAAGTAAAAGGGGTAAGGCTCGGTCCTCCAAGGAAATCAGGGATTATGACGCTCAGGATACTTCCACGTTCGTGAATTCGTCTAAGCTCGTGAAGTTTGAGGACCTAGGCCTTAAGTTGCCAGATACTCCACCTACGCAAGTGGTTTCTATTCGCTTGCCTTCGGAGCTATTGAACGAGCTTAGGGCCATTGGGTCTCAGCGGGACATTCCTTATCAGGCATTGATTAAGCTTTTTCTTGCGGATTCCGTAGCTGAGTCGAAAAAGAAATCTGCATGATTGGATCTTGTACGAGAAGGAAGCAAGAAAGGAGAGGGCCCTTTCCGGCAGATTTTTGTTTTCTGTATTCAATTCGAATTCAGGTAAAGTCTTTTAGGTGTATAGGTTTCTAATTTTTTGTTTAGTTTTGCCGATTTCACCCCAGTTATTCGCTCACCCCTCCGAATCTCCCTCCATAGGCGATAGCGCGGATAACGGCTGTGACTTTGCCTGGGAGACTAGGGAGCTTTCGGTCAAGCCAGTTCCTGTTCCTCGATTAAAATTGAGCAACGAAATTTCATACCTCAAATCCACAGGAAATGGAGGTACCTATTTCGTAGATGGAACCATCGAAGTTAATAATTTGACGGAATATGAAGAACTGCGAGGGGCTTATTCTCTCTGGTTGTCGGAGTCTCAGGCAACCAAAGTCAGATCGGAGTTGGAAGGAAAGGGGTTCGCTAGGGTATCCTTGAAGAAAATTCTGCCTAAGGAAATATCTGACCTAGTTGGCCGTTTTTCAGAGTGTCAAGGAGCGAATTGTTTCAATGCCACGCTTATCGCGACTAAATTTGAAACCGAGCTGCAGTTTACCCCCGGCAAGAAAATGCATGAGGCTTTGAAAGAGGGATTTCGCACCCTCGAGAGGGGCGAAACGCTAGTCCCGGGCGATATTTTAGTGATCGAGGGGGAGGACAGCTTTGGAATTCCGGGAATCAGTCATAGTGCTGTTTATCTAGGTAAGGATGTGTTCTTTCACAAGGCTTCACGGGATAAGGATACTCCATACTGCTTTGAGCGTTTTGGTGGAATTTGTAAGCCTTACTATCGGAATAAGATTCGGCCGAATTTGAAGTTCTTCCGACGAATTCGGGTTTAATCAGCTTTAATATTGCACTCGTTTCCCATTAACGGAGGTGCGTACAAGTCATTCTGAGCTCTTCGAGCTTCATTCCATACATGCTCTTTTGCAGGGCTTGAAGAGTCCCCATTGAAGTGGTGTCCCCGTGACTGAATACGAGGTTGACGGTGTAGTCGTATTGCGGACTTAGAAAGGTTCCCGTGAAGAGTGAAGCGTATTTCTCTTCATAGGGGGATCGATTGGCCAACTTCATCCCGGCTTCCTTCAATGGTACGTGGTTCCCCGATTCAAACGTGAAGTCATCGACATACAATTTTTTCATGTCGAGAGTGATCCTGTCTCCCGCCACCGGCCCGTGATCCGGGTCGTTACTGAAAAAGAGTGCGCCGTTCGGGAGCACTTCATCGACCTTGCATTTGAGAGGTTGTGCCGGAGCTGACCAAATTTCTGTTCCCCATGCCAACACCAAGAGAAATACCACCATTCTTCCATTCATATTTTCTCCTAGTTCAAGTTGATTTGAAGGCCAATATCATCAAGCCACTGGCCATGTTTTTGTCCTATCTCTTTGAAAATTCCGACGCGTTCAAAACCCACCGACTCGAGTAAGGTCAAACTCGCTTCATTCTGCGAGTTCACTGCGACCACGATCGAATGGAGCCCTAGCTCATACGCTTTGATAATCAACTGCCGCGCAATCGCCCGCCCCACGCCATCTCTGCGATAATCGGGATCCACATAAAGGGCACCGGTAACGGTGAGCCGGTAACCAGAGTTAGGACTGAAGGGGCTTAAGGATCCAAATCCCACCACTCTATCGCCCATTTCCGCGACGAGTACCGGGAGGTTCCTATCCCGCAATTGCTTCCACCAAGCTCTGCGCTCCTCTAATGTGTGTTCGCGGGTTTCGTAGTTCGACCTGCCATGGGCCACCTCAAAATTGAAAATATTGACGATAGCCTCAATGTCTCCGATTGCCGCCTCGCGAACCGTGCAACTGCCCATCTCTCTTCGACCAGTCTGCATGATTTAATCCTGCACTGGCGGAGGAGGTTCCGGAACCAAAAAAAAACTATAGGAGGTATTCAGAAAATCGATTCGCAACTTTTAGTTGTTCACCCGTAACATAAACTCAATAGTCGTTCCCCCAAACGGCACCTACGATGGAACCCATGGGCGCCCTTCAATCCTATAGAAATTTGAGACAGTTTCAGCAGGACCCCGCCACGTTTCTGAATGGGCAGACCAACGATTTTTCAGAAGCGTTCGTTGGGCCGCGGCGCTTCTATGTCTGCCGTGATCCGGATCTGGCGAACTATTTTTTGAAGGAAAATCCGGCGAACTACCCCCATAACCGATTCGTTTATAAACAAATCGAGCCCATCACCGGGCGAGAGGGTCTTGTCCAGCTTACGGGTGAAAAATGGAAACGCTACCGAAGCCTCACTAACAAACTATTTCACTCGGATCGATTTTCCTCATATGCCCCTATAATAGAGCACTGCGTGGCAGAGCTCATCAAGCGATGGATAGACTCGCCTCCTCTTTTCTTAAATGATGAAATACTGATTCTTGTGTTGAGAATTAGCGGTCTCATTTTCTTACACCGAGATCTGACAATAGAGGCGCCCGAGGTAGTGAGGGCGTTCTTAGAGCTCAATCGACTCTGTGGCCTTCGTCTTCGCTCGGTCACGGCTCCCCCGTTATGGGTTCCCACCCCGATGAACCAACGGATTAAGGCGGCTCGAGAAGTGCTTCGAAATTTCGTCGCGTCTTCCCAAGGGGGACCATTGCCAACTCTCTTAAGAGGAGACAAGAGCGTGGGGGATCAGATCTCGACCTTTCTCTTCGCGGGTCATGAGACTACCGCTACCTCAGTTCTTTGGACGCTCGCTCTCCTGGCACAGAATCCGAGATATCAAAAAGAGGAATTTATTGCTTCCTCCTATCAAGAGGCACTTCGTCTGTTTCCCCCGGCGTGGATCTTGGCTAGGGATGTTTTAGAGGAGGAAGAAGTTCGGGGACACCTTATCAAGGCTGGCTCTTCGCTAATTATCGATGTGCGCGCGATTCACCGGCACCCAAGATTTTGGCTGAAGCCGGATCTATTCCGGCCCGAGCGTTTCTTGAGTGGAGAAGTGGCAAGTCGAGCTTTTATTCCATTTGGAGGAGGGCCCAAAGTCTGTTCCGGCAAGGGCCTTGCCTCCCTTGAGGCTAATATTATTTTGGAGAAATTGATTCAGGCTTTTTCCTTTTCCCCCACTCCCAACACCTCTCTTGCAGTAGAAGAAATGATTACAGCCCATCCCAAACACGAATTGCAATTGAAAGTGGAGAAACGGTGCTAGCGGCCACTCTTGAGCGCTATCGGCAGGTAATTTCTTATCGCGAAGACGATCTCTTCCTAAAGTTTTTGCCCCGCGGGTATGAAGCGACAACTCTTTCCGGAGTCCCAGACTATTTAAGAGGAGTTCTTCTTCAGGCAAAGGTGAGTTTGGGAATGTACATCACGCTTGTCGATGATTTCGCGGACAATCCGAAGCTCCACCGGCCTGACCTTCTTAATGTTTTGCACCGGGTTCCCTTTCATTGGGAGGAGGTCCGCCAGGTCATAGTGCCCGCAGCTGACCGCGAGGTAATCAAGCTCGCCCGTCACCTTTGTGAAGAAATTCTTGTTCCGTTGAGCTCGCTGCCTCACGCTCGAAAGCTTCACCCTATATTTCATTTCGACTTTGAGCAATTTCTCAACGCCAATTGGTTTTCCTCTCTAATCACCGGGCTTCCGGAGCTTGCAAATGAGACGGAAGCTCGACGATATGGAACATTTAACATGGGGATGGTGGTAAGCGGCATGATGGATGTGATGTCTCTGCCCAACTTGCATTGGGAAGAGCTTGGAGCGATTCGTCGAATTCTTCACCTGGGCCAGCGCATCGGCCGAATCTGTAATGTTGAGGTCACCTTTGATCGGGAACTTATCGAAGGCGATAAAACGAATGAGTGTCTGGTGAGCTCTAGAGATCTTCTTTATGAGCGGGCAACTCATTTCGAGGAATTGCAGAGGTTAGCTCCCTCTATTCGATCGTTTTCGGTCCTTGAATTTGTGCAAGGCCTGAAGGAATTGCAGTCTCTTCATCACCAATTACGAGGTCACCTGTGACGGCAGTGGTCGTGGGAGGGGGCTTCGCGGGATTGCTGGCGGCAAGGATTCTTGCGGACCATTACGATAGGGTCATTGTCCTGGAGCGAGGCACCCCATCGAAACGTCGCACCGTAGCGTCTCAGGCAAATCATTTGCATGTGCTCCTCCAAAAGGGGCGAGAGATTTTGGAAAAACTATTTCCCGGATTGGATGGGGAGTTAGCTGCTGCCGGTGCTCCCGAAATTGATTGGGGAAAAGATACCGCCTGGCTGAATCCGTTCGGCTGGGCCCCCCAGTTCCCCACATCGATTCGGACGCGTTCCTGCAGCCGAACATTTCTGGAGGAGAGGATTCGCGAGAGGGTTATTAAAAATCATGTAATCAAGTATCTCGAGGAGGCGTTAGTGGAGTGCCCGGCCTTTTCCCTTGATGGCAGGAGAGTCTCAGGAGTGTGGTATCGCACCGAGAGCGTTCGCCATTTCCTGCCCGCCGATCTCGTTGTCCTCGCGCATGCAAACCAAAATTCCCTAACCGAATGGCTTGGGAAAATTCCGATTGAAAAAAATGAGGCCGTGGTGGGTTATGCGAGCTGTCGGTATCAATTGCCACCCAGTGTGCTTGCCGGGAGTAAACAGCTCTATGTTCAATTGGCTCCACCTTTGCGGCCGCGAGGGGGCGTGATCTGCCCCGTTGAAAATGGGGAGTACATCGTTACGCTTCTCAGTTGTGACGGTAAACCAGGGCCTACAAATGAGCTTGAGTTTCTAAAGTTCTCCAAGGGACTTCCTACTCCAAGGTTCTTCGAGGCGCTTCTGCGCGGGATCCCTTTAAGTCCCTTTTATCGTTACCAGCTTTCAAAAAGTTCCTGGTTAAAGCTTGGCAACGCTTCCCTTCCCGAAGGCGTTGTTGTTATTGGAGATGCCGTCTGCTCTCTCAACCCTGTCTACGGACAAGGCATGACAATGGCGGCATTGGAAGTAGAAGAGTTAGCGGCGAGAGTTCTGAAGGGGAGAACTTGGGAATCCGGATTTCAGAAGGCGGTCGATGAGCTTCTTCGAGTCCCGTGGGAACTTGCGGGTAGTGAGAACAAGGTTAAGGGCTTGGGATTGAAGAAACGTTGTAGCCAACTAATTTTTCAGCACGCATTGAGAATGGCCACTCAAAAGCCCAAGGTGCATCGCTCATTCTTGGAGGTAATGCACATGATGCAGCCACCGATTCGACTCATGCGATCTTTGGTCGGACTGCCCGCATGATTCGACTTCACCAATACCCCGCAATTCCGGGCTTTTCGAGCCTAAGTCCCTTTTGCATGAAGGTGGAAGCCTTTCTCAAACACAATCAACTGCCCTATCAAGTCGTTACAGAGCTGAGTCCTCTTCGAGGCCCGAAGGGAAAGATGCCATTCATTGAAATGGAGGGAGAGACAATTACGGACTCCTCCTTTATTCTTTCATGGCTCGAAAGTCGTTTTGGGATTCCCCGATCCGTGTCGCCCGAGGGGCATGCTATCCAAAAAATGGTGGAAGAGAACTTATATTGGGTGATTCTTCATTCCCGTTGGGGATCTCCGGAGGGATGGCAGTATGTACGAAATCAATTTAGCGTGCTTTTTCCTTGGCGGCTAGGAGCCGTCGCTCTGCCTCTGATTCGACGTCGCCTTTTGCGGGAACTTTATATTCAGGGAATAGGTCGACACTCTTCGGAAGAGATTTACGCGATAGGGAAAAGTGATATCGATTGTCTTTCGAGCTTTTTGGGGTCTAAGCCCTACTTTTTGGGAGATTGTTGGACGGCGCTAGACGCCACTACTTATAGTTTCATCAAGCTAATTTTGGAGGCTCCCTATTCGAATCCGTTAAAGGAAGCGGGCAGAGAGCACAAGAATTTGGTCAATTATTGTAATCGTCTAGATATAGACCTTCAGTGATTCGCCTCCGGGGCCGGCCCTCACTGAAGGCCGTCTTCGCGGCCTTCGTTCCGGGCTTCAAATCCGGGAGCGAATACTCGCTTCACTCGCATTCGCCCATCACAGACCCTGCTTTGC
>JAHFAF010000104.1 GCA_023250715.1 Pseudobdellovibrionaceae bacterium
TTCGATTCGATAATCTCGAGGGAATTCGCGGGAGCGCCGGCGGAGAGGAGTTTCTAAAAGACCTCGCCCGTGAAATTCGCCGGTACCGACCGGAAGCCTTTCTTAATCCCGAAACATTCCAAGATCACACTCCCGTTCAGGGACGAGGTGATTGGGGCATGATCGGAATGAATGTTACGAACCACACCGAGCTTTTCTACAATTGGTTTCAACAAAACGCTCAACGAAAGACCGAAGAGATCGACATGAACATTTTAAGAAATGCGCTTCGCCACCCGGCCTGGTGGGGGGATCTTTCGCATCTGTCTTACATCACCACCCATGACGAGGCCGCAAACCGTGCCCCGGGAGCAAGCGGTGCTTACGTCGCCACTCTTTTGAAAGGGGATGATTCGAGCTGGGGATTTGTCGTCGGAAAGACGAGGGCATTTTCAGCCATTGCGATGCTTTCCGGATCGGCTTATCTGGACATGCCGCAAATGCGTCTTCTTCAAGAAGGGGATTTTTGGAATAATCCCGGTGTTCGATGGAATCTCACGGAGCTTGCTTCCCAACGGCAGAACCGCGATTTTTTCTCTCATCTTTCTTGGATGATTCGAGACAATCCGGCCTTTGGATTCCAAAATTTCCATCCGAATATCGAGAATCACACGGATCACAACAACAAGATATTGAGTTTGCTCCGAGTAAACTACCGCACCGGAAAAAGAACGATTGCGTTGATTAGCCTCAATCACCAAGGATTCGAAAATTATCGATTCGGAATTCAAGGAGGAGGAAGGTTTCGCCTCATTGCGAATAGCGATAGAGGGGACTTCGGCGGGAGTAACCGGTTGGAGAATCAAAATCCCGGAAACGAGTACGGAGCCAGTGGGCCGGGAGAACACGGAAAGTCAGACTCCCTGACTGTTCCTTATCTAGCGCCTTACGGCGTGCTGTTGTTCGAGGAGATGTAACCCTGTCATTGCGCTTCGAGCTTCGCAATGGCGGATGTGAACGTCTCACGCCATTCCTCGTTCAAGTTTTCAACCTTGAGAAGACGTTTCAAGAGGCTCATGTCCTTATATCCCTTTTGCTTCAGCAAAAAAAACTCGGAAATAGAAACCTGATTAGGATCGCGTTCGAGAATTTCAAGCTTCTGTCCTTCTTGGATTTGGCCTTCCTTCAGAACACGGAAATAGATTCCAGGACGCCCGCTTTGCATAAACGTTTTAAGAATCGAAATGTCTTTAAATAGGATTCCTAGCTTGAAACACGGGAATCGAGGTTGCACCACTTGCAGCTCACACTTTCCAAGACTGAGGCGATCCCCGACGCAAAGCTCCTTTTCATCGAGCGCATCGAAGGTGAGATTTTCTCCGAAAGCACCCGGCGGAAGGGAAGCCACGTCGAGCTTCTTGCACCACCAGGGATAGGCATCATGGGAGTAAGCGTAAACCGCTTTGTCTTCGCCCCCATGGTATTTGAGATCGGCTTGAATATCCCCCTCGATATTCAGCTTCCCCATCTTGACCGGACCCGATATTTTTTTCTTGAAAATTGCGGTGGAAACATTCTTTCCCTGCCACTTTACCGTGCGTGGAGTTCCCACTTGAACGGATAACAATTCCATCTGGAAAGGGTACCCGGAGCATAGGGCGGTGTCTAATTTTTAGACAGAACTTATCCCCGACACTAATCTCACCGGAAAGCTTGCCGCATTTAAGACAAAATGAATACATGATGAGGTGCGAGTCCCTTATGTTGATCATTCTCTTGGGATTCCTTTTCCCAGGATGCAGCCGACATGTGTTCGTTGACGAGCCCAATCAAAAACAAGAAAACTCAACGCCAAAACCCACGCCTCCACCATCCTCCGGAAATAAGAATGACCCGACCGGAGTTCTTAGTTTTATTTGGATCGAAAACCTTCAAAATTCCTTGACCCTCTCCATCGCCGACCTCACCAAGGGTACAGTAATCGGATCTCTAGGAGGGATCTCCGACCTAGGATCCGAAGTAAGAATTGCAACAGCGGATATCAATTTCGACGGAACCCCTGATCTCATTCTGGCGACGGGTCCAGGCGTACCTTCAAAGATCCGTATACTCGACGGAAATACGGCGACGGTTCTCAAAGACTTTTCGTTTATTGTACCCAATCAAATGGGAGGCCTCTATATCGCCGCTTGCGATGTAAACGGGGATGGAACTAAGGAGCTTATTGTAGGATCGGGGAAAGGCGGATTACCGTGGGTTTACGTGCTACAGGCGAATGACGGGCAGGTAATCAATGCCTTCCAGGCTTACACTTCGACTCTCAATGGAGGAGTTCGCGTAGCTTGCGGGGACACAAATTTGGATGGCAGAGCTGAAATCATCACAGGTGCCGGGGTAAATGGCGGGCCACTCGTCCGCATCTTCGACAAAACAGGAGTCCTGATGAATGAGTTCATGGCTTATGAATCCAGTTATCTCGGAGGCATCTTTGTGGCGGCGGGGGATTTCACGGGCGATGGGAAGGCTGAAATAATCACGGGGCCAGGGGAATCCAGTACGTCGGAAGTGCGCATTTTCGACGCAAAAACTTTCCAGGTGATTTCGTCGTTCAAACCTTATCCCTCTACTTTTACCGGAGGAGTTAGAGTCGCCGCTTCCCAAGTGAGTGGGGACTATCGAACCGAAATTCTGATTATGCCAGGGCCGGGACTAGCGACGACAGTTTCAGTCTTCGACCAAGCACTAAAAAAGATATTCGAAACCCCGCAAAACCCGCTCTCCATTGCGGTGGGCGGGTATGTTGCGGCACCTTAAACGCACAGCAATTCATGATTGATCACATCTTTTGGATCGAAATGATGGGGTTGGTCGCGCGCGACCAACCGATCGAAGTTACAGGACTTTCTAGCGCAACAACGAAAGCACATTCTACGAGAGAACTGTCCCTTGCAACCAAAAGAATCGAAACTTCTGTTCGGCTGCAAGCTCGGAGATCCCTATCCGTATTGCATGCCGAACAGGCCCCATCATTTCGATCCAAAAGATATGTAGGATCTTGAGACACAGCAACAGATCATTAAGTCAAACAAAACCATCACGGTATCGTAAAATAGATGGCGCCTAGCCAGTGATAAAGTAATTCCAAGTTTCGTTCTCGCCCACTTCTAAAAAAACAAGGAGTAAAAATGAAAGCGAACAGCCTATGCCTGATAGGTACCTGTGTTCTCCTAAGTTCTTGTGGAGGACGACTGGCCATGGTGGGCTTCGACAAAGACGGCAAGTCCGTCGAGGCCTACGTAAATGAGCATTCCTATAGCCAACACCTTACCGAGTCTTTGATGCAGATCGAAGAGTCGGTATTACCGGAGTTAGCCAAATCGAATCAGCAGGGTGACTGGAAGCTGAGAACCGCTGTCCTTGGTTTCGGTGTAAAAGCCGAGACCGGGTTTGGACCATTCAAAGTTGCTTTTAAACCCAGAATCCGCGCAGCATTCGCAAACGGACAAAAACCGCCTATTCCGTAAACAAAAAAAGGAATGGAAAAACCATGAAACGACTCATTCAAATAGCACTGATTTTCGTCGTATCCCTCCCAGTCTTTGCAACGGAAGAAGGGACACTCCCGGGCAATTGGTACCAATTGCCCGAGGACGCGAACTATTCTTCCCGTGCGGATTGGGAAAGGGAAACTGCTCCTAATGCAACAGCCGTCGAAAATATCGAACGGTTATTGAAATCTCACAGCTCCGGCCTTGATGGAATTTCTAACTTTGAAAAATCCTCTAGAATCGCAAAAGGGGATTGGAATTTAGCCGCATTGATTTTGGATCTCACCGTTTCCGCTTCGGGCGCACTGGGAGTTCTAATGGCCAAGGGAGAAGCCACCGCTTCTTTATATTGGCGAAGAGTTCAACAGACGCTCGAAGAACAGCATGAGGACGGCGGATCCGATCTCATTCTTTCAGGCGAAGAGAGTCGCTCGGATGTCGAAGCGAAATTGGAACCCATCATCCGCGCCACTTTAGCTACCGGAGAGGTGAATGATGCGCCGGAGTTCAGGAGAAATCTCTTGAACACGGTCATGGGCTATCAAGGGCTTATCCAAGATGTCGGCATTGACCCGGGCCGCGAGTGGTATGTTTCGAAACTCCGTCTCGATTTCTCCGTCGATATCTCAGGTAAGGTAAATCCCGTGACGACTGTCGGCGGCGGCATTCGATTGCGCTTTGAGTGGGAGCCCGCGACGGATAGAGTGCCTCACGCGCGCTTCGCTCGGCACCGTGGAGCGGATGAGCTGGGAGGGCTTCTTGAAACTCTTCGGCAGACGCTGCAAAAAGTGTCGTATGCAGATCTCGGCCCCACCGGATTCACGATCAAGAGCTTGAAATTTGGCCTTGGTCTCTACGGCGAAGGTAAGTTCGGCGTTGTGAAAGTCGGTGCTTCTGTCATGGGGCATCTCTACCTGGCGAAGCGAACGATTGTTCACCCCGTAGCGGAAACACCAGGACAGGCACTTCCCGCCATTCCGCTCATCGAGATTGGAAACGATACAGGGCATGCCATTTACGCGACCGCGAACGGAATTTCCCATCAAACGTGGAATTACCGAGGAGGCAGGGGTGCTGTTTATCAAATTCCTGTTGAGATGTTTAGGAAGGGGCTTGAGAAGGCGATCCAGATCGGAAGTTATCTGGCTGAACGATCCAATCGCTCCAAAGGTAAGAACTGGGAGCTCTATCAACTTAAAACCGAGTTCGCTCTCTCGCTTGCGGGAACCGTGGGACTCGTCACTATCGGCGGAACCGGAGCTTTGGAGCTTGTCTTCGTGAAAGCAGCGGCAGCTCCACTGGCACAATCATTATAAGGAGACAATCATGAGATACCTTTTCGCAATCACGTTAACCGTAATCCTTCTGGCGTCCCATGCGGAAGGAAAGCCCGTAAAGGAACTAGCGGAATTTACCCGTACCTCCGTTGCCACGATGAACGAAGCAGTGGGAGAAGCGGTGGCTTATCCCGATCGCACCGGCTGGGCCTTCAAACGATTTCTGCTGCGTTTGACGGCGAAAGTCGGCTTCGACATCGAAGCTGTGAAGCTCGAACTTTTGCCGGAGCTCGAGCTAGTTTGGCAAAAAGAACATAGCTCATAGTTTTATCCTCCCGAAAAGGAGAGGGAGGCGGGCTCGCTTCCCTCTCTTATTTGCGTTTACTTCGACCAGCCGCTAGTGTTTCTTCCATGGTTGCGAAAGTCGCGAAGAAAAATCCTCCCTCTAAATCGATGCGGCACGACGATGTCCCCGCCTCAGTGGGCCTCGTCAAGAAGGTGCGCAAAGAACTGCGCGCAGAAATACAGGGAGCTCGCCACGAGCTCGGTGCCAAGATCGAAAAAACAATAGTCGCAGTTCACCGAGTCGAAGTCCTCATGGAAGAGCAGCGTGGTGAAAATAGAATTGTCTTAGACGGCCTCAAACTATTCCTGGAACGCCAAGACCGCGTGGAGAGCACTTTGTCTCGTCATTCGCTTCTTTAGAGCCCTGATGCCTTCTCACCGAGTTCTAAAACGAACCTACCTATCCCGAGCCCCCCGCTCTACCGCTAAGATCGTGATGGCACTAAGTCTCTTCGTTCTCGCCACGGCGTCCGTGGGACATTGGCAGAATTGGAAGGGGATGGGCGAGTCGCTCTTGGCGACGCGCGAATCGGTTTTCCAATCCGGTGAATTTTGGAGGCTCTTAACTACCATCTGCATTCATGCCGATATCGGCCACCTTCTAGGCAACATGCTGACGTTTGCAATCCTGAGCTACCTCCTTTGGGGATACTTTGGATATCTGATCTATCCGCTCGCGGCCCTTGCGTTCGGGATGATCACAAACTTTCTTACCCTTCTTTCGTACCCTCCCGAGAGCGGGATTCTGGGGGCCTCCGGTGTGATCTATTGGATGGCGGGATTTTGGGTCACACTTTATTTCGCGATCGACAGGCGTTATTCGCGCGCCGGGCGACTCCTTCGAAGCGTGGGCTTTTCCCTCGCCATTTTCGCCCCCACCTCTTACGAGGCGGGAGTTGCTTATCGCACCCATGCCATGGGGTTCGTGCTCGGTGTTGCCTTCGGCGTGATTTACTTCCGGGTCCGACGGGAGTCCTTTCGTCGGGCGGAAGAATATGCATTAGAAGAGGATGTGATTTGATATCCCTATCGTAGGAATCATCCGTGCATTCACCCCGAACGCTTCCCCATCCCGTTTGCGTTTGTTTCTCCTGCCAGCTAAGGTTTTTTGAATGCGCCTCAAAACCACAAAAAAAAAGTCGGCTGCGAAACAACTGACACATGACAACGTCCCCGCCACAGTGGGGCTAGTAAAAGAAGTGCGGAAAGAGCTTCGCGCAGATATCCAAGTGCTTCGCCATGAAATGGGTTCTTTTCGCCATGAAATGGGTTCTTTTCGCCATGAATTAGGATCTTTTCGACAGGAGGTTTACGCCAAATTCGAACAGGTCATGGTGGTCGTCCACCGAACGCAGGTTCTGATGGAGGAGCAGCGCGGTGAAAACCGGATCGTCTTGGATGGCCTTAAGACGGTTCTCGAGCGCCAAGATCGAGTGGAAAGTGTCTTGTCTCGTCACTCCCTTCTCTAGGGAATTCCTGGCCCATGTGACCCTCCTCAGACTCTTTAAGAATTCGTTAACGCTCCGTAACCACAGATTAATATAGAGAGGGATTTGTCAGTGACGCAAAACGTCCCTTGATCCTACTCGTCGTTTCCTGCTAAAAACTCGCGTTCACAAAACCAAAGTCCCGGGAATATTTTTAGTGGCCAGTAAAATTGATTTCTTACTAGTCTATTGCCTACTCGCAACTCCGGCCTACGCGAAGAAGCCGCTCTGCCATCACGTCTGGAACAACTCCTCCCCCGATCTCATTGCCCCTGCGAACGGACTTCCTTATGTACCGCTCGTGCGGCCTACTCAAAGCCCGCGCACGGATAGCCGCGACGTCAAAAGACGCCTCGAGGAAGACATCCTGTTGCCTGTTTTGACCGAAGGCCGCGCCGCCGGTGTGAAGAGCGAAATCGAAGCGCTGGATAGAAACGGCCTTCGCATTCGCACTGCGGATGGCCGCTACGATGTCATTATCGACCGCAACACGGTCTTCGATGAGCTCGGCCAAGTCGTTCCTCCGATCCGCTATGAGGGAAATCGAGTGACGGGCCGGGTGTATATCCATCCTGACTGGCTCTCGGAAGAGAACATGAAAAATCCCGTGCACGTCTATATGTTGCGCGGACTCATTCGTTCGATGGTCCGTGCGGATGAAGTACATTCCCACATGGGGGCACGCAATGAAGATGAGAGATTCACCTACCTGCCCTCTGAGATGCAGGCCTTCACCATTCAACAACTCGTTCAGTCCTTTCGTAATGGGAAGGTCGCGCTCGAAGCGGCACAACAGCACAAGCCCAACGTAAGCGGCCTCATGGCGCCTCCGGGATACGGCAAGACCGTCATCTCGCTCCTTCTCGCCAATCACCTCTTCGGCGGAAATTACAATAAGCCCGAAGAGGCCCGCATCCCCGAAACTTCCGCTATTATCGTTGCCGTCGAAAATGTCGATATCCTCGACTCTTGGTACGAGAAAGCGAAAAACTATTTTCATCTCGATGCGAGCGAAATCGCCGTCGTCTATGAAAGCAATTTGAAAGGGGTAAAACGCTCACGCATTTCGGAAAAATGTAAATTGGTTTTAACGACGAGAACGGGGGCGCACAAGAATCTCGATATTCTCACTGACTTCATGCATTCGAAGCCGAAACACCTAGCGATACTCGATGAGGGCCACAATGCGGGGCTCGTCGTCAATGCGGAGGAAGCGGGCAAGGCCACCGGGCAATATCAGGATATTCTGGCTCGCTGGCGCAGAAGTTTAGATGAAAACTCGAACGTCCTCTTTCTCTCCGCAACGATGTGGCACCAATCCAGCCAGATGATCGTGGACAAGAATTTGATCAATGGAAACCTCGTCGCTCCCTTTCTTACCGTTCATGAGGTCGAGCTCGTCCGCCAGGGGCTTTACGTCGAGAGACTAGCCGTCACCGCAATGATGCGCGCCATGTACTCCGGATATTCCTCCCCCTGGCTGAAAACCACCTCGGCATCCGTGATCGACAGGCAAACCGGGGAAGAAAAGCTCTTCATTAAGGAAATGCGCGGGAGTGAGTTGATCGAGACCCTGGACCGAGAGGTCCTTCGAAGCATCGCCCGCGACATCGTTCAGGCAAGACGCACTGGCGAGCCCGTCGATCGTGGGCTCATTTTCGTGCGCGGCACCGATCGAGCAAACCTCGTTGCGAAAGAGCTCCAGACAGAGGTTCGCAGAATCGAAAAAGAGCTCGGCATGGATCAAAACACCCTCGTGAACCCTTATCACACAGGGGTTGGGTCCCTCGCCGATGGCGTAGGTTTCCTGAAAGACACGGAAGCCCAGGAAGGGCGCTATTTGGTCGTTGATAGGAAATTTTCGGAAGGCGTCGATGCGCCGCCAGTAAATCGAATCATCATGTTGCGTCCCGTTGACCTGAGGGACGAGCACCAGGTGCGTTCCGTAGTTCAGGCCGTTACGCGAGCCATCCGCGTGAGCCTCGGGAAAATCAATTTCAAGGTAATCGACTACTCTGGAAAAATCGATCAGCTCCTTCAGCTCCCGGATAGAATTCGAACACAAACCGTTCCCAGGGATGGAAATGAAGGCAGTGAGGGTGGTACCGGCCGACCTCGTTTCCGAGTCGAGGATATTTCTCGAAGTGAAGCTCACACGCACACGGAGACGGTCGTAGCAACCCAGTCATCCCCTTCGGAAGCATTGCAGACGATTTTGCAGGCAGTAAACGGAAAGCCCCTCGATCAAGTAACACGAGAAACCTCGCCCTTCATTGACAAGCAAATGGCTAATGCCCTTTTGGAATTGGTGGGCGAGCTTCGAACTTTACGCTCGGGCGCTCAAGACAAGATCGCAAAAGAGAAATGGGGCTCTCGTCTTCTCGACGTGAAGGCGAGGCTGGAGAGCGGAATGGCGCAAATTCAAACTGAAGTACCCGATCTCATATCTCTCGCAAGGAGTGCAGCCGGACCGATGCGTGACGGGGATATCTCTGAAATTGCGCAAACCCTGCAAGGCCGTTTGGACGGTTTGCAGGAAACGTGGAATGACATACTCGAAGATCTAGCCAGTGCAGACCCCTATACGGACGCCAAAGTCGTAATTCAAATCGACGCTGGAAACACACCCGCATCAAAGTACCGACGACAAGAAATCGGAAACTGGCTTGCTAAAATGTTGGGAAAGCTGGGAGAAAACCACGGCTCCTTCGAAGATCTGGAAGTCATTCGGGCGAATGATTCCAACATCGCCTCCCAATTCCAGATCGAGCTCAATGGCCCTCAGGCCTTCAGCTACCTCGCGGGGGAGAGCTCGGGGACCATCTACTTGAATCGCCCGGATATGCGAACTCGGGGTGGTGCTAGCCGCGGCGATGAGTACGCCAAAATTTTTGTTCGCGTTGCCGGCCCTGGTAATTTGCTCCGTTCCATCGAACACCGCTGGACCGAGACGCCGCTCAATCAGCCCCCCATGCGCCTCGATGAGGTCTCTAACACTGCTTTTGTGGGCGGCCCCAGCGGTACGTACTCCGTGCGAGGCCTTCCCTCTGAGTTTCTAGACAATCAGGGCTATCGCGCGCTCGGATCAAGATTGGAACTAAATCGGGAGTGGTATCTCTATCAATTCATTCGCTCGGAGCTCTTACCTAAGATTCGCTCCGCAAAGAGAGCACAATAAATAAAAAAGCCCCCCTGCTCCGGTTACGAGCAGAGGGGCAGTTTGTCTATGGATTAACTCACAGTCTTACTGTGACCTGAAGGTCCTCTCCAGCCAGTCCGACTCGGATAATGGTTCCATTCACGCCACGGCTCCTGAGGAATTGGGAGATGGCTGTTTTGAGCGCGGCTTGAACGAGATTGCCATTCAGAGCGTTTTGAGAGGCTCCCTCGACCCCTTTCTCCACTTTGCGATCGGTGCCGAAAATCTTGTTGCAAATATCGACGCCTCCGATATTGCAACCGCCGGTGGAGTGAATGTCCGCCGACAATTTCGCATTGGAGAACAGAAGGGTCACTTGGCCAGAGACAAGATTCGGCAAGGCAGTTAGCGAAAGCCTTGGCCGATTCAATTCGAAATCCGGCATGCCGTCGTCTCCTAGAAGACTGTGGTAGCCCTTAATTTCACGACCCGCATCCTCGAACTCAAGCGCAAGCTCGAAGGAGCCAACGCGAGAGAGGAAATCGGCACGGCTTAGATTCACATCGTTCACGTAAAAATATCCGTCTCCCAAATCGGGACAAAAAGTTCCGCAGTCGATATCCACGACAGCGCGAGGGATTTGGAAGGGAATGGTGAAGGAAGCAATCTGGATGGACGAGCTTTGGGTGCGGTGATTGTTCAACTTCATTTTCATGCTGCCAATGAGGCGATCGACGTCCGTTGCCAATTCTCGGGCGTGCAGGTGATAAGTTCTTTGCGTAACTACGGGGGCAAGTACCGGCTTCACGGGAACGGCAGGAGTCAGTAAGCCCCCATCCGCGTAAGTCATGTTAGCGAAAAGCACCAGCGCTAACCCCAATTTCAATTCGTTTTTCATATAATTCCTCCCATTTGGATGTGTTTAAAAAACAGCCGAACATGCCGGCTCACACAGAAACGCGCAAACACTTCCGAAATAGGCTCATTTAATTCGATGCGTTAAAACGCATCAGAGTTTGGGCTCACTTAACCGATAAGTGATACAGATGAGTACCCAAACGCCAGCACCAGTCCAGCCTCTCGTGTCTGTGGTCGTGCCTTGTTTCAATGCCGAGCGGTGGATTGCCGAGTGCGTGGATTCCGTTCTTGCCCAGACCTACTCTCATGTGGAGCTCATCGTTGTAAATGATGGCTCCAACGACGAAAGCGCAAAAATATTGGAAGTGTATGGGAAAAGACTACGGGTACTAGACCAAAAAAACCTGGGAGGAAACCGCGCGCGTAATGCCGGCCTTTCCGTTTGCAAGGGCGAGTTTGTAGTTTTCTTGGACGCCGATGACTTTCTTCTGCCGAATGCAATCAAAGCTCACGTAGAAAACCTTGCTCAGAGTGGGGCGGGTTTAAGTTTCGCCTGGTGGCGCCATCTCCACCATGAAAAGAAAGGCCTCCGCTGGGAAACGATTCGTAAGGAACTACCCCTTGAAGATTTGTTAACTTCTCTTCTCATGGGATGGTGGATTCCCCCGTGTGGGGTGCTCTGGCGCCGATCGGAATTAGAACGAATCGGGAAATGGGATGATACCTTTCCTACCGCTCAAGACACGGAGGTCATACACCGTGCGGGGGCAATGGGGGTCACCTTCTCGGTAGTTTCAGAACTAGCGGGAGTGTACCGACGCCACGACGGATTTATGGTCAGTACTGCGGATCCCATTAATCGTCGGAAATGGCATCTCCAGAACCTACGCAATACCATCCGTATCCTCAATAACCAAAATCGACTCCCTAAATACCAGAATTTAATTGCGAGTCGGCTCAGAACACTTTCCCTAGGGGCTCTCTATGAAGACCCCGATACGTTTGATGCAGCAAATCGCCTCGCCGACGAGCTGAATTCTCGCGCAAAACCGACTGCGACACCAACCTACCATCTCTTTCTATGCGTTCTCGGGCTTCGTAGAACAGAGCGGTTGGCCGAGGTTAAGCGTGCTATTCTTAGAAAATCCCGCCGCCTTTCCCGCAAGGCCGGCTAAATCTCCAATCTTAGTAATTTCTTGTAAAATCGGGAACTTCAGGTACGGTGGCCTTTTAACCTAAGCCTGGGCAAGGGGTTTCATGCAGTTGTCCACATATCGCTGTCTCTTCGTCTACCCTAAGTTCACCTCCCAATCCTTTTGGAATTACCGCTCCACTTGTGAATTGATGGGCGCAAAATACCCCGCTGCCCCGCTGGGACTCGCAACGGTAGCCGCCATGCTTCCCTCTAATTGGGAATGCCGTTTGGTTGATACCAATGTGGAAGATCTGCGCGAAGAGGACATCGAGTGGAGCGAGTTGGTTTTCATGGGGGGCATGATCTCCCAGCAGCCCGATTTGATTCGCCTCATTGACGTGTTTCGCGATCGCGGCCGTACGGTGATTGTGGGTGGCCCGGATCCCACGAATAGCCCCCACCTCTACAACCGCTCGAGCCATTTGGTTTTGGGTGAGGCGGAGGTGTCGCTTCCGGAGTTCATGAAGGATTTTCAACTTGGTTCCGCCAAGCACACCTATGCTGCGGGAGAGCGTAAAGCGAATGTGACCGAAACACCCATTCTACGCTTTGATTTGATGAAGTTTGATAATTACCTCCATGTGGGCATTCAAGTAGCGCGG
>JAHFAF010000445.1 GCA_023250715.1 Pseudobdellovibrionaceae bacterium
CGGGCTGGAACCTGGCGGAGACCAGCTCTTTTATCGAGAGGTGCGAGCACGCTCAGATAGAAATGGTATTCATGCTCGCGGTTCTTCATCACATCGTGGTCACAGATGGAATCCCGATCCATGAGTTAGTGGGGCTATTGAGCCGACTGACCAAAAAATGGCTCGTCATTGAATATATCTCGCCTAAAGACCGGGCGTTCTCCAACCTTTGTCACGGGAGGGATTACTCTCACTTTACCGAGGAATTCTTCGTCACTCACTTCAAAACACGCTTCGAGATAACCGACTCTTTTTCACTATCGGGAAGTGAACGCAAGTTGTACCTGATGCAACTAAAACAAAAATGAAACGCGTCATTAAAAAAACATCTTTTCATCCGATAGCGTTCGCTACCTTGCCGGTCCTTTACCTTTTCCAACGTAACGTTGTCGAAGTCACGGCAGTTACCTTTTTGTTCAGCCTACTCTTTGTTATTGCCGGCACCGTTGCCGCCAGCCACGTGGTCGAATATTTTTTCAAGGAAAAAGAACGAGCCGCCATCGTAACGTCCGTGTTCTGCCTCATCTTCCTAGTAGGTGGATCTACAAGGGAATACGCCCCCAAAATACTCCCTCCACTCGTCCTCTGGGCAATCCAAGGGGGAATGAGCATTTTCCTTATCTGGGTTGCCGTTCGCCTTTCGAAACGACTCAAAGACCATCAAGTCGCTCACCTTACCAGATCCCTCAATAGGATTGCCTGCTTTCTGGTTTTCTTTCAAATCGCTATGGCCGGATACGAAAAGTCGAAGTTGCCCCCTCCACCCTCAGGACAAAGCACGCCGGAATCCAAGGCCGCAATTATCAACGGATTTCAACCCGATGTTTACTATATTATCGTCGATGGTTATGCGAGCTTTAAGGCCCTTGAATCGGAATATAAATATTCGAACCAACCCTTTCACGATTTTCTTGCTAAGGCGGGCTTTTACATTTCAGAAAACAGTCGGGCGAACTACCCTGAAACGATTGTCTCCCTTCCCTCTTCGCTGAATATGCAGTTTCTCCACGAGTCAGAGGTCTGGGAACCCACGACCGACAATCGCGACGTACTTGTGGAGATGCTCGCCAACAATCAGTTGATTCGACAGTTCAAGGGTATGGGATATAAGACCATTCAAGTGAACAGCGGCTTTTATCGTCCGACCCGAGCGAATCCCCACGTGGACAAGAATTTTGGCGGCCTCCATTTCGACGAATTTTCAACCACGCTTTCAATGTGGACCCTATTATATCCGGTGGCAGAAATCTTAACTCGTGAGGCAATTCGCCATTCCAATCTCCAGGCCCTGACCGATCTTGAAACTGCGGCGGAAGAGAAAGGTCCCAAGTTTATTTTCGCTCATTTGATGGGCGTTCATGGACCATTTGTCTTCGATAGAGAAGGAAAGAGACCCAATATACACGGGGTCAGCTGGACGGAAAAATCAGCTTCATCGAAGGCTCGTTACTTGAACCAATTAGTGTTCATCACTGAGAAGCTTAAATCTACCATTGAAAGAATCCTCCGCTCCTCGAAAATCGAACCTATTATAATCCTCCAATCCGATCATGGACCTATGTCTTACTCTCGAGTCGACCTGACCCCACCCTCAGATCACAGAGAGCTAGAGCGCGCCTTCGACAGCCAGACCAGAATTCTGAATGCTTACCTAGTCCCGCCCCGAACTCGCGAAAAGCTTTACGACACCGTTTCCCCGGTGAATTCCTTTCGCCTTCTCTTTAACTCGTGTTTCGGAGCTAGCTTCCCTCTTCTTCCCGATAAAACGAATTACTACTTTGGGATGCACCGATGAAGAAGATCTACTCTTTGCCTATGCTCTGAATTTCGACGAGAAGAGTTCCGGTCTCTACAGCTTGACCTTCCTTCACGCAGATTTGAGAGATAGTACCTGCGTTAGGGGAGCGGATCTCATTCTCCATTTTCATCGCTTCCATGACTAAGATAGAAACTCCTTTTTCCACTTCATCACCTGGCTTTACGAGAATTTTTGCGATCTTGCCGGGCATCTTGGCGTAGACGTTGTTCTCGTCGCCGAGCTCTTGGCCGCGTAAGACACTCACGATGCGACGGTACTCGCTCTCAAGGTGGAACTCTAGATTTCCCTCAGGCCGCCAAACGGTATAGCTGGTCTTTTGGCCGGTAATGTTTGCGTGGAAAACTTGGGTTTCTTGAATGAATGAACAATCATTTCCGTGGTAGACAAGATCGATTGGCTGCTCCGGCTCATCGTTAAATCGAATGAAGGTCTGGTTGTGGCGGGATTCCACTCGCACTCGGTACTCTTTGTCTCGAAATCGCATGAAGAAGAGCATTAGCGCAAGCCCTCCTCTCGCCCGATTCCCTTCCAGCGAGAGTTCTCGTCGACGGCGTTCTTGCCCTTATACTCCTTGCAAAAGGCGGAGACGGCGGCGGCAACCATGGCCATCTTCGTTTCCGTTTCCCCGACTTGCTTTTCCTTGTAATGAAAATCCTCACCGATGAGTCGGGTAGTATAGTTTCCACTTAGGAATCTGGGATTGTCGAGCAATTGCAAGTGGAGCGGGATATTGGTCTTAATTCCGTTCAAGACCATTTCTTTGAGCGCGGCCTTACCCCGATTGATCGCTTCCTTGCGATCCCTTCCCCAAACAGAAATCTTGGCGATCATGGAATCGTAAAATACCGGTATCTCATAGCCGCGATAGAGATGGGAATCGACGCGAACGCCCCCCCCCGTTGGAAAGCGCACCCCTGTCACTTTGCCGGCCTGGGGAAGAAACTTTTCCGGATCTTCGGCATTGATTCGAAATTCTATCGAATGTCCGCGTGTACTCAATTGCTCTTGGGTAAATGAGAGCTTCTCGCCGAATGCCACGCGAATCTGTTCTTTTACCAGATCCTGCCCCGTCACCCACTCCGTCACCGGGTGCTCGACCTGAAGGCGAGTGTTCATTTCCATGAAATAGAAATTCTGTTGATCGTCCATCAGAAACTCGATGGTCCCGGCATTCACATAGCCAATTTCGCGGCAAGCGGCAACGGCGGCTTCCGTAAGCTTCGCACGCGTTTCTGCTTTTACAAATGGGCTTGGGCTCTCCTCGATCACTTTCTGGTGACGGCGTTGCACCGAGCACTCGCGCTCGAAAAGATGGCAGACGTTTCCATGATGATCGGCGATCAATTGTACTTCGATATGGTGAGGGGACTGTACGTAGCGCTCGAGATACAAGCGGCCGTCGCCGAACGCCTTCGATGCTTCGGAGTGGGCGCGCTGAAAAAGATTCGAGAACTCGCTTTCCATGTTCACTAGCCGCATGCCCCGGCCACCACCACCAGCGAGTGCTTTAATCATCAATGGAAAACCGATCTTTTTCGCATGCTGAAAAGCTTCCTTCTCATCAGTAAGCCCATCTTTAGTGCCGGGGACGAGTGGGAGCCCGCTCTTCTCCATCGTTACGCGGGCCATCACCTTATCTCCCATCGTGGAGATGGCTTTGGCCGAAGGGCCGACGAAAACGATTCCAGCATCACTCACCGCTTGGGCAAAATCTGCTTTTTCGGAGAGAAAACCATAGCCGGGATGAATGGCATCGGCCTTCAACGCCTTGGCCGCTTTCATT
>JAHFAF010000446.1 GCA_023250715.1 Pseudobdellovibrionaceae bacterium
GCAGTAGAAGCGCTCGATACTCCATTTCTCGTCGTTGTCTTTCGGCCATCCGTGTTCGTCGCAAACGGATGGGCTAAGCTCGTTGTCGGCGACTTGAACTAAGGATCGACTCCTCCTGCCCGATTGATTGCTCTTCAAGCTAAACGCACCCGAGGCGGATTGGACCGCTCGTTTTACGGTAAGTACCGAGTCCGAAATGCTGGGCTCGACCGCGGGACTGGTTTTTTTAGAACAGCTTACGTTGGCAACAAAGACAAACACGAGAGAAAGGGTAATGAGATTTTTCATAAATCCTCCTACCCGTGAGTATTGCAGCCTATGTGCCTACAGAGCTGTGACTAACCCCCTGATTCAACGGTCAAAAAGTTTAAGACCGGTGCTAAATTTCCAGCAGTGCTGAAAATTCGCTCGTTACTTGATGGTGCAAACAGCGCTGCAAGACTGGCGATACGTTCCGTCAGGCTGATACCCCTGAGCCCCAAGAGCGAGCCTGCAAGTGACGGCTTGTCCGGGTTTTCCTACCGCGCGGCAGGTATCACCTGCGCCATAATATTGTACGGGGCAGGTGATGGTGCACTGAGGGAAGGGGGGAACTTCTTCCCAATCCAACTCATCGGCCTGGGCTGTTATCGTCGACAAACTCAAAAGAAAGAAAGCAGCTAAAAATGGTACGCTCTTCATCATTCACCTCTGGAACGAGTACAATATAAAATAATGCAGTGAGTCAAAGTGTTGTGAGTGTGCAATTGATTAAGTGTGCCACCTGTGCCAGGAGGGCACCTTACTTTGCATGGTCGATACAATGGGCTCCGTGAAATCTTCCGACCAATGCCTTGCAGTTATCAAGAATTTCCGTGGCGGTGAGCGCCCGGTTAAAGAGGGAGACCAGGGCAATCGCACCCGTGAAGGTATATCCACCGGAACCGTATTCTCCGACGTAGATGTCATCGGTCGAATAAACGATATTTCCTGATACAGGGGTGGAAGCCCCTTTCTGCTCGCCGTCCATGAAGATAAGAATATTGGCTCCATCATAGGTTCCCACTATATGGTGCCACTCATTATTCCAAATCTCTGCCGGATCAATTGAAGGAGTATACACTTCACTTCCTTGAATCTTAATGTAGGCGGTCAATCCCCCACCCGATCCACTGTAAAGGGCATATGCCGCAACGCCACTCCTACTACTATCGAGATGAGAAAGGATGTACTTGAAGGCCCCCGGAGAAGAGGCTGCTTTTACCCATGCTTCCATCGTGAGGGAGTTTGAAGGCTCTAATTCCGCGTGGCGAGGGATTCTAACTCTCTCGGCTCCCCCTAAAAACGCGAGTCGGACAGGATCGTCCGACGCTCCTGTCCCTAGCCAGCCGAGCGCGGTACTGCAACCCGAGAAATTTTCTAGTGTTCCGTCATGCCCTTTCGTCGAAAAATCGGTCCAGGTTGCGGGGTCGCAACCGGCGGGAGGAGGAGATCCTGCATTGGCGAGTGAGGCATCGAGATGGAGAACGAGCCCCTGCACAACGGTCGGCGGCTCCTCCTCATCACAAGAGGCGAGAAGGTTCGAAGAGTGCGCACCGTCTCCATAGGCATTATTCAGCTCAACTGTAGCTCCAAAAAAAATTTCGGTAGAGGTGGAGGCCAGCTCGTGAATCTCGATTAGCGGAGCTCGAAAAGGGAGGCTCGAAAATTTTGTCGTCCCGCAGCCCACAATGCCAGTGCCGGAAACTCCAAAGAGTCGAACGTTTCTTCCCGAGCCAACGGGTGCTGTCATTGCGATCCCTGATTGGCTTAATGTTGCCGGTGTCACTACGGAAGAGACAGCACCCAGGCTAAGGCAGGAAATGGAATCCGAATGAAGGAAAATAGACTCAGTCGTCGTGTTGGCGATGTCATCTGCGGTGATGCTTGCGAAATAGCAATCAAAACTAAGGGCATCGCTCGGCGCAGATCGAGCCGTCGCAGCCGTTGAACGAATGTGTATTTCCACGTTCTGTCGATTTTTCAGTGTGCAGCTCAAGGCGAGAATTGCTCCAAGGAGAATGACAATCCCGAAAAGTTTCTTTCGCTGCACCCTGTATGGCTTGGTCATTTTATCGTCACAATTCTTTCGGTGGAGTTCGTACGACGAGGAGCCGAATTTCCGTCATGTCTTCCATGGCGAATCGTATCCCTTCGCGTCCCAGGCCGCTATCCTTCACTCCACCATAGGGCATATTGTCGACGCGCCAGGACGGGATATCTCCAATCACAACACCTCCGACCTCCAATCGGTCCCAGGCACGCAAGGCTTTGTGAATATCGCGGGTGAAGAGTCCGGCTTGCAGACCGAACGTGCTTTCATTGATGCTTTCTAATGCTTTGTCGAAATTGTTAAATTTGGTGAGAATGGCGACAGGGCCAAAGGCCTCTTGGGTACAGACGTCCTGACCCCTTTCCACGTTTTCCAAAAGAGTGGGCTCGAGCATCGCTCCCGTTCTCTTCCCTCCCGTCAAAAGTTTTGCTCCCGATTTCACCGCTGCTTGAACCCAGCCGTCTAACCGCTTTGCCTCACCTTCTGAAATCATCGGGCCAATGAAGGTGGATTCGTCCTTGGGATTTCCACATTTCAATTTCTGCGTGGCTGCTACCAACTTCGTCTTAAAAGCCTCATACACTTTTTCGTGAATCAAAATTCTTTGTACGCTAATGCAACTCTGGCCGGATTGGTAAAAGGCTCCAAAAATAATTCTTTCTACCGCATCCTCGATATCGGCATCTTCATCGACGAGGCAAGCGGCATTGCCGCCCAGCTCCAGCGTCACCTTCTTTTTTCCGGCCCGTGCTTTCAAGTCCCATCCTACAGCGGGAGATCCGGTGAAACTTAAAAATTTAAAGCGCGGATCCGTCGTGAAGAGATCCGCTCCGTCGCGATGGCAGGGCAAAATAGAGAAGGTGCCCAAAGGCAAATCCGTTTCCGCAAGAACTTCTCCGATAATTAGAGCTCCCAGTGGAGTTTTGCTCGCTGGCTTTAGAACAAAAGGGCAACCGACCGCAATGGCTGGAGCGATTTTGTGCGCCGCCAAATTCAGCGGGAAATTAAAAGGCGAGATAAAGGAACAGGGCCCAATCGGTACTCTTTTCCACATCCCTAAATAACCCTTTGCTCTTGGCGTGATATCGAGGGGAAGCACTTCGCCCGTCATGCGAGTGGCCTCTTCTGCGGCAATTCGAAATGTGTCGATGAGGCGTGTGACTTCACCGCGGCTGTCCTTGATGGGCTTCCCTGCTTCGACGCACAGAAGAAATGCTAGCTCTTCGGCGCGCTCTTCGAATCGCTTCACGCAATGGGTGAGGACCTTTGCTCTTGCGTATGCGGGCATCTTAGCGAAAATCGGTGCTGCTTCCACGGCACTTCTAATGGCGCGATCGATAGCCTTTGCATCTGCCTGCGCCACGCGGGTCGCGACTTCGCCAGAGAACTTGTCCGTGACTTCTAAGTCACGATTCGGTTGCTCGGCGCGATTAGCGATGTAAAAGGGATATTCTGCTCGGATTTTCATGGTGGTGCCTTTTCTCAAATCGGACAGGCGATGCTACCCAGCCTTTGGGTTAATAGGAGATTCTCTCTGTAATCGATGGGAATTGTGACGAGGACG
>JAHFAF010000447.1 GCA_023250715.1 Pseudobdellovibrionaceae bacterium
GCTGCCTGTTCCTACTGATATCGAGGATGTCAGTGAGCATTGAATCAACAGAATCAAGACTTGTAACGACTTCTTCCGCGATCTCCTCTCCAACCTCTCGCACCTGCGGGTGATGGGAACTTGTAAGCTTCTCTAGGGCGAGGCGAATAATGGAAAAAGGCTTTCGGATGTCGTGAGCAAGCATCTTGGTGGTATGAGCAATGGCGGAATTTCTCTCCTCCTGCGAAAGCTTCTCCAGGAGAGGTGTCAGAACGCCTTTTTCAATACGGCGAATCAGGAGCTGGTAACTCACAAAGGCGATAAGCAGCGAAAGAACCAGAGACATAAGGATTAACGGTGGGAATAGATCCAGGAATAGCGTGGGCCGAACGATAGAAAAGCGAAGCGTGGCTAGATTCTTCTCGCCGACATGAATTACGCGCTCTTCCGAAAGACCTTGCTGAAAGAGGCCCCTTTTCTCCAGCTTCGGACTGCATCCCTCAAGACTTTTTCCCTTCGAGGCACCATGAAGAAGCGATATCCGTACGCACACTTCCATGTCCGGATGCTTTCGCGCCCAATCCTTTACGATTCCTTGAATGCGAAGATCGATCGCGGGTTCAAGATTGAGAAATACTTCCTGTGCAAATGACGTCTCTTGCGAAAAAACCAAATCCGACAGGGCGTACTTTGTACTTTCGAGCTGTCCACGATGCTGCTTCTGAAGAACGGCCACTACGGAGATGAGATAGAACGCCGCCATAATAGCGAGCGGAAGCCAAGTTGACTGGGAAAGCCTTCGTTTAAGATGGCCGAGCGATAGTTCCATTACTCGTACCTCTTCCAATGCGGAGTATCGCCACCTTTGAGTTGAAATAGTTCGATGGGCTTAACTGGATCGCCATCCTCGCCATAGGTAATAGGCCCGGTCATTCCTTCAAAATGGAGGCCCTTCACTGATTGCATCAGCTCAACGCCCGTCGCACCGGGCTTCGAGCGCACCCCGGCTAAGAGAAGTTCAATAGCGTCGTAAGCCGCCACCCCGGCCATTGAAGGTTCGTACTGTCCGCAGTACCGCTTTTGAAGGCTCAGGTATCGCTTCGCAGCCGGACCAGTAACTTTCTCGTTCCAGTGCTTCGGAAAAATAAACCGCACTTTGCTGGGCTTCGTTCCGAAGAGTTCGATGAACTGCGGCTTGCCCTCAATAGTGTCGCTACCGAGCAGGATGATTGGTTTGTTATAGGTAACCAGCTCCGCATAGATAGATGCGATAAATGCCTGTGAGATTGGAACGAAGATAAGCTCCGCCTTCGACGCCATGATTTGCGCGGTCAAATTCTTGAAGTCAGTGAAACCGTCAATAGTGGGAAATTCCGTTACGAAGACGGAGCTATTCATCGTCCGCACCTCTTTAGGAAACTGAAGGCCGAGAAACTCCGAGTAAGGGCTTGAGCTATTACGAATGATGGCGATCCGTTTTGCCTTAAAGTCACCTACAGCAAGACGAGCCAACAACTTCGCTTGTCGGAAATCATTGAACGGTATTCGAGCAACCAATTTCTTGCCAGCAGTTACCTGCGGGTGCGTCGCGGTTGGAGTGATGAATGGGATTCCCGCATTTTCAAACAGATCTGCCACCGGCATTGCTTCGGCTGAGATCAGCGTGCCCACTGCGGCGTCATAGTTCTTTTCGATTACCTTGTTTGCGACCTCTACGGCCCCAAAGACACTTCGATCTGTGTGAAGAACATCAATCGAGACGTTCATCCCTTCAGCCTTGGCTCTGTCGACGGCCGCCTTAGTAATACAGGCGGCCTCCATTCCGCAGGTACAGTTGATGTGCCCCACAGTCGTTAGCGGGTAGATTCCCGCAATTCGAAAGGGCTTCCCGTATCCGACTGCTGAAAATATGCAAAAGATAATGGGAAGAAATCTACTCATTGGAAGCCCCCTTATCGGGCTTTGCGATCCCTAGACGCTTTAGGTAGTCATGAAAAGTACTTCTCGCGATCCCCAATCGACGAGCGGCCTCTCGTTGAGACTGCGAGTCCCTTAGAACTTCCATCACCTTTTCTCGCTCTAAGACAAAAGAACGATCGGTTGCCTTTCGTTCTGGAAATGCGAAGTCTTCTCTGCCGCCTAGAAACTTCACGTCGAGTTGCTCGGGACCGATAATTTTTCCAATTGTTGTCGCGCAGAGCCTCTCCACGCTATTTTCGAGCTCTCGCACATTTCCCGGCCAGGAATACCGTTCAAAATAGAAAACTGCCTTCGCCAGAAATTCTTTATTCTCGCCTGTATCTTTGTTGTACCGATCGCAAAAGTATTTGACTAACGCACCAATGTCTTCAGGTCGCTCTCGAAGAGGTGGAACGACGATCCGTAGGACATTTAATCGGTAATATAGATCCGGAAGGAACTCTCCCGACTTCACCATGGCTTCGAGACCTGGTTTAACCGCGACGACGAGACGAAAATGAACGGGAATTTCTCTGTTGCCGCCGACGGGTCGAATCACTTTGTCCTGCAACGCACGGAGAAGCTTCTGTTGGGCGCGATAACTCAAAGTGTGGATTTCATCCATGAAGACAGTTCCACGGCCAACTTCTTCAAGAATTCCTGTTTTCGTCTTAGTGGAGCCAGTGAATGACCCTTTCTCAGACCCAAAGAGTTCGGCCTCCATGAGATTCGCATCACCGTTGTAGCTGGCGCAGTTGATCGCGCGGAACATCAGGTCAGAACGGGTATGTAGTGCCTGGGCAATGCGTTCTTTGCCGGTACCGGATTCACCAACCACGATCACGTTCTTAGTGGACTTTCTATATCTCTGGATAAGGCGAACAACTTCCGCCATGGAGTTCGAAGCACCGACTAATCCAATCGAGCGGATCGCTTTCGCGTTCGCGGTGGAGTCGACCTTAACTACTTCGTGCAGCTCACGGTACTTCTCGCACCAACTGGCAACGATCTTTAGGTAGTCGTCGGGAGCGACGGCCTTGTCGATGAATTCAACAGCGCCCGCGCTCCAACTCTTCTTCAAAGCTTCGCGAGACTGATCCGTGGAGTTGATTACAACGAAAAGCTCAGGGCGGACTTTTAGAATGTCTTGAGCGACTTCCGCACCATTTTTCCCGGCCATCAAGTAGTCGAGAATGACCAGAGCGAATTCGCTCTTGGGACGGGTCACCGCCTCCATCGCCATCTCTCCGGAGGAGGCGGTCTCCACCTCATAGCCACGCTTCTCCAGAAACTCTTTCATAAGCTTCAAGTAGAGCGCTTCATCATCAACAAGTAAGAGACGGAACCGCATCGAAAACCCTCCAAGTGGGAAAGCCCCCGGTGAGAGCTTCCACCGCTCGATAGAGCAATCGGCCTGCCAACCCGCGTTAAGCGACGTTAACCATTTGATGTGCGTGAGGAATGGGAATGGGTGGCACTTCGCTGCCCCTTTTGGGCACCTGCTCCTATCAGAATTCCAGGCTCAAATCCCGTCCGGTACCCGGACGTAAAGGCCGGATGATTTTCCGAAATCTGGAGCAAGCCCTTAAGTTCACGACGTTTTCCCACGCGTCCGGTCGCCGGACGCTTTTCGCGAGGAATTGCCGCAAAAGGTTTCCAAGTTTTACGTTTCACTGAGGATTTCGTCGTGTCCG
>JAHFAF010000448.1 GCA_023250715.1 Pseudobdellovibrionaceae bacterium
CTCTGCGTCGTGGAAGAGCCTTCCGATCTCAGTGCGTTCGAGAGAAGCCGGCAATTCCACGGAAAATACCATGTCCTTCATGGGGCGATTTCGCCCCTGGACGGAATCGACGAGGGCAAGCTCAAGATTCGCCAACTTCAAGAGCGTTTGAAGCAGGGCAAGATAAAAGAGGTGGTCTTGGCGACCAACCCCACCGTGGAAGGCGACACCACGGCCTTGTACATCGCGCGCCTTATCAAATACAATGACCTCAAAGTAAGCCGCATTGCGCACGGCATTCCAGTAGGCGCCGAGATTGAATATCTCGACGGAGCAACGCTGGGCAAAGCGCTTCAAAATCGGGTTGCATTGTAAATGTCCTTCATCAACTACGCTGGGCGAGAGATCAATTGTAAGGTTGTCTACTATGGCCCTGGCTTGGGCGGAAAGACCACCAACCTTCAATACATTTATAACCAAACAAATCCCAATCAACGCGGAAAGATGGTGTCTCTTACCGGAGACACCGAGCGCACTTTGTTTTTTGATTTTCTCCCGCTGAATATCGGAGACATCCGAGGCTTCAAGACCCGCTTTCATCTCTACACCGTTCCGGGCCAGCATTTTTACGATGCGAGCAGAAAGCTCGTCCTGAAAGGGGTCGACGGCGTTGTGTTCGTCGCTGATTCCCAAGTCGATCGAATGGAAGAGAATTTAGAGAGCATGAAGACTCTCGATAGTAATTTGCGCGAGCAAGGGTACGATTTGCACCACCTGCCCTTCGTCTTTCAATACAATAAGCGCGATACGACGAACCCGATGCCGTTGAAAGTGTTGCACGACCAGCTCAACTCCTTCGATGCTCCGGAAATCGAAGCCGTCGCCGTAAGCGGTGTGGGTGTATTTGACACCCTGAAGACCATTTCGAAATCAATTCTAAAAGCACTGCGCACCTAAACCCCCAAGGAATTTTTCAAAAACAGTCAGATTGCCCCTGCACACTTCATCACCTAAAATAAATCCCTATGAAGAAACTAAAAGAACTCTTTGATCGAGGGCTGTTGTGGGCCGCCGCAAAGTTTTTCACACTCGGGCTGATACTTACCCGATCCCTGTTCAAACTCCGGATGTCTCACGATAACGGCACCACTGCCATCGGAACGGTCAAAATCGTCGAAAATCCCCGTTTTCCCGCTCACGATTTCTTGCAAGCCGGGCGCTCGTTCAAGTGCCGCCTTCGGCATGCCTCGGTCTCTTACCCTGATGATGCGGTGATTCAAGTAAGGGCCGCGTCACTCAAATTCGCCGACTCTCGCTATGACAGCCCTTTCGACCTGGAGTTGAATACTGGAACTATCTCTTTGTTTTGGACCGCCCGCAATTTTCTGGAGTTTGCTCAAGCCAAAAAGATGACTCAAGGACTCGCCTTCTCGGCCTACTATGACAAATATCCCACTGGTCTCGAGGCAGGGAAGGAAGGAATTCGTAAGTATCCTTCCTCCTTCTCTCGTCTTTATTACTATTCTCAATGCGCCCAATTGTTTTTAGGAAAAGACGGGGTGAAACGGTATGTAAAGTTTCGAATGATTCCTGAAGATCGCGGCGAAGAAAGCGGGATTATCCCGAGAAAAGATCTCGAAAATAGGTGGAGTGAGTTGGCGGCCCCTGGAGAAACCCTCAGTCCAAACTACTTGAAACAAGAATTCGCAGATCGCATCGGTCTCGGCCCCGTGCGCTACCATCTCCAACTTCAGTTGCACACAGCCGAAGAGAATGAAAGCCCGGAGATATTCAATTGCAATGTGGCCTGGGACGAAAAAAGCCACCCCTGGATGGACGCCGCTCAAGTGGAAGTGAATAGGCTTCTGTCTCTTGATGAAAATAATCTCATGCGTTTTTCCGTGGGACTCGCACCCGCTTCGCTTGGAATTATTCCGTCAGTCTCCATCGACGATTACAATTCGATTAACTACCTGCGAACTCACGCGGGTGCTGCCAAGACTGCGCGCCTTTTTTTCTACAAGATTTTCGGTATGCCTAAACCAGTGACTAACTGGCGTGACGACACTTCTAGTGAGCGCCGCCCCGCTCGAATTGTTCAGAAATGAAAAGCCAACACGACATACGCCGCTCTTCCACTCCCTCAACTGCTCCGTTGGTTCCCGGAGTTCCGATCTTTGGTAATGCTCTCGCTCTAAAGAAAGAGCCTTTGAACTTCTTGATCGATGCCGCCGCGAAGTATGGGTCGGTGTTTAGATTGCGAGGCCCAGGAGTAAACGTTACGGTAATTTCCGGCCCGGAAGGGCGCGAGCTGGTGCAAAGAGATGGATTCAACGGACTTCACCGCCGTGAGCTCTTCAACGCGTTCTCCACTGAAGCCGGTGTTGATATTTTTGGAGTTCAGGGCGAACGACACGCCCATCTCCGATCCCTGATCAAACTGGGCTATTCCCGCCAAATCGTGGCTCAATTCGTACCTGAAATGGAGAAGGCAATCTGTCGCGTAGTAAATGCCTGGGTTCCGGGCCAGGAACTCCAGCTTTTTGATGTCTCTTCAAAATTATCGCTCTACAGCATGATGGCGGCCGTAACTCCCGTGGACCTGCACGACAAAACCGATGATGTCATTCGATTCGGAAACACAGTCATGTACGTCGTGACGAAAGGGAGAACCCCTCTTGCCTTTTGGTCGCCTAAATACAAGGCGAGCCGTAATCGTGTTTATGAATCGCTCGAGAAGGCCATTGAAAGGCACAAAGCTGGAGAGTTTTCGCACACTCCAAATCTGTATATGGTGGATGCTTTTCTCCAAACCAAAGGCCCTACAGGCGAAGCGATGTCTACCCGAGATATTCGAGGAGGTTTATGCTACGCCCTTTGCGGGACGGAGATTTATCTTGGCCGTCTCGTTGGCTTCATGCTCTTTGAGCTTTTGAAAAACCCTTCGCTCATGGCCGATGTCCAAAGAGAAATCGACGCTGCGTTTGGTGGCCGAAGACGCGTCGATGCTGCCCAATTCCGACGGATGCCAAAGCTTCGAGGCACCTACTTCGAAACTCTAAGGGCCTATCCGCTGCTTCCCGGCTTACCCTTTAGGGCCGAAGAGGAAATGGTTGTACGAGGGTATCGAATCCCGAAAGGGGAAATTGTTCTTGTGACTCCGCTCCCCGCCCATTTCAGCGCTGAAAATTACACAAACCCGCATGTCTTCGATGCGTACCGCTGCATGCCACCCCGAAATGAGCATTTACGTGCGGGCGCCTTCGCCCCTTTTGGCTCCGGAAAAAGAGTGTGTGCGGCCGCAGGGGCCGTTGAAGTCCTTGCGCTTACCGTGGTTGCCACCGTCCTACGCGAAGTAAACCTAGAACTAACGCGTCCAACTTACCGAATGGATCTAGAGCCGGCCCCACTCATTTCCCCACAGGAGCTCCTTCCTTTTCAGGTAAAGGAAAAAAGAACGATCGATCCTTCTCGGTTTCAACGATGCGAACTGGCCGAAGCGAGCGATCTCACCCCCGCTATCGAAGAATTACGCACGCTACCCCAATTGCCCGAGGTAGAAGCCGTCGCGTTTCCGAGTGGTTCTCGCATAATCAAAGAAGGGGACGAAGCCGATTTCTTTTACGTGGTGATC
>JAHFAF010000105.1 GCA_023250715.1 Pseudobdellovibrionaceae bacterium
AATCGATAATCGGATAAAAAAAGCTTGTGCCAGCACTTAACCCGGCAGCAAAATTACAAGTGTAATCGACCATACTGGAATCCGCTCCGACGGAATCAAGAAGAGTCATCGCGGGCTGTCGACCAGTGGACGAGACTTTCACGATATCCCCGCGAGCAACATCCCCGCTTTTCGCTTCGAGTTTCACAATGCTTCCCTTGGAAGAGCTCTTCATCACCACGCCACACGCTATTTCTTTTCCCTCTTGGAGAACGCACACATGATCCTTCACCTTAAATTCGTGCCCCTCATCATGCGAGACCGCGATCACTTTTTGGCTAGATCCCACACGTAGGACCTGGGCACCAAACATCGGCGAGCTCATGACAAGCCCCAGGAAGAGGAGAAGTCGGATCATCGTCTTCTTATCGGTTATTTAGCGGGTAAGTTTCAGGGCATTCTGGGGTGCGTAAAAGTCTGAAATTTTAAGTATTTAATGCGATGAGCCATCTAATAACAAGAGGTCTCTTACTAGAGTGGAAACAGTCTTTTGCTTTCTGGGAGTAAAAAATGGGTTACCGGGCTGCAACTTTCCTCATGTCCTTCGCGCTTTTCATGTTCCTAGTGCTTGGTTAAAGAGAGACCGCCACAGCGAGAAGATCCGCAAATGCGGGATAGGCCGGATGAGAGATTCTTGTCTTTCCGCCTTTACCGGAAAGTACGAGAAGCCCTTTGCCCCCGAGCGCATCGGCTAATTCGATGTCGCAAGGACTATCCCCCACGACATAACTATTCTTCCAATCAATTGCCTGGCCTTTCCACTCTTTGCGAACCAAGTCCGTCTTGGGCTTACGACACCCACATTCATCCTCGGGGCGATGAAAACAAAAGGCGAATTCATCGATTTCCACCTTTTCGGCCTGTAAGACCTCACAGACTCTCTTATGCACCGCCCAAAATTGGTCGGAAGTGATGAGCCCTCGCCCCACCCCTGATTGATTACTCAACACAAAGAGCAAAAAGCCCTTCTCGCGCATTCGCTTTAGGCCTTCCACCGCGTTAGGGATGAGCTCTACCCCGTGAGGGTCCTTCAAATAATGGCGGTCCTCGATGATCGTCCCGTCCCTATCCAAAATTACTGCGCGCTGAAGCATTGCCCTAAAACTATCTGCGCCCAATGCTTTTGAAAAGGCGGAGGGTGCGGTAAATTTCTCTTTCATGAATGTACCGTTCCTCGATCTGAAAGCCACCCACTCGCCCCTGCGTCAGGAACTGCTGGAGGCGGTAGAACGCGTAATAGACTCTGGGGTGTTCGTCGGGGGGAAGGAAGTGCGGCAATTCGAGGAGAAATTCTCGGATTGGCTTTCCCCCGGAAGCTTTGCCATTGGGTGCGCTAATGGAACGGATGCGATTCTCATTGCAGCCAAAGCGTTGCAGCTCGCCCCCGGCTCCGAGGCCATTGCTCCGGCCATGACTTACGTTGCCACGATCGAGGCTCTTCTTCACGCCGGTATTCACGTAAAGCTCGTAGATATTCAGCCAGGGACTTGGGGAATGGACCCTGCACTTACTTTAGCCGCGATGGGAACGCGCACACGACTTTTAGTTCCCGTTCATCTTTACGGGCACATGGCGCCCATGGACCGTCTCAAAAAAATCGCCGAGGAAAAGGGAATTCAGATTCTGGAAGACGCATCTCAGGCACATGGGGCAACTTGGAAAAATCGTCCGGTAGGAGACTTGGGCGATTTAGCCACCTTTAGTTTTTACCCAAGTAAGAATTTAGGGGCCCTGGGAGACGCGGGCATGGTTCTCACCCGCAACCCCATGCTGGCCACCCGTTGCCACCTTCTAAGAAATCACGGCGGCCTAAAAAAATATGAGCATGAGATCGCGGGCTACAATTCGAGGCTCGATCCCATTCAGGCGGCGATCTTGACGGTAAAGCTGCGACACCTCACCCAGTGGAACGAAAAGCGCCGGTTGGTGGCAAAACAATACGGGGAAGCTCTCTCTGGAATTGCAGGGCTTGAGTTGCCGATTGTTGCCCCCGAGGCTTTGCACGTATATCACTTGTATGTAGTTTTAGTGGGCGAGCGGGACCGATTTAGAAAATTCTTGACTGAACGAGGAGTGGAGACGGGCGTTCATTATCCCTTGCCCATTCACAAACTGCCCGCATTCGCTGCGGAGGATTTTGCCAGTGAATCGTTTCCCGTTGCCGAGCGGCTCACTTCTCATGGAGTGTCGCTACCAATGGGGCCTGCGCTCACGGATGAAAAAGTGGCTTATGTTGCCAATACAATCAGAGACTTTTTTGGGAGACCACACGTATGATGGACGAAGAATTTTTAGCGAGTGCATTAAGTTCCAAACAATTATTGGCGCTCTTGTACGTTTGCGAGTGCCAACGGAAAGGGATCACGGCTCATGTGCCCTCTAAAGGATGGGACGAATTGCGAAATGTATTCGCCGATAGATTTCGTAATTTAAATGAAACACTTCGCTTTGAAGTACTCGAGGCGCACCTGATGTCGGTCGAGGACATCGACATTTACAACAATGAAGCTCTCCAGAAACTCCTCGGGGACAATCGAGAGACACTGACCGGACTTGGAAAGCACTTAGAAAAAGACACCCGTTTTATTTAATTTTTCCCCGATGACTTACTTAGGACTAGTTCTTCTCGCTCTTTTTCTACGCCTCCCCCTGCTCGCGAATCCGGAAAGCTTGAATTCCGATCACGCCGTTTCGGCCCTACAGTCGCTCCACATGCTGCGTGGGGAATTTTCTTGGTTTCTTTGGGGGATAGGTTACCAAGCATCCCTCGAACCGCTCATCAATGCGGTCTTCTTTCTCATTGTTGGAAAAAACTCTTACGCAGTTCTCGCAACGGCATTTCTTGCCTACGCGCTTTCTCTAGGCGCAATTCATTCCATTCTAAGAAAACGCTTGTCCCGCGAACAGACAGTCCTTGCGCTTGCATTCCTTGTCATTGCGGCCCCTCCCTTTCTCACCAATGCCTTTTATCCCCCTCGGCCATGGTGTTTAACTTTTGTCTTTTACTCTTTGCTTGCTTTCGATCGCGGACGCCTCATCTGGGGGGGTGCGCTTGCATTCCTCGCGCTCTACATTGATTTTTTCGCAGTCCAATTTCTTCCAGCCCTTCTTGCGTTTGGCGCGTTTCAAGTTTGGGTTAGTCACTCGAGAAAACAATCTGGTCGCGACTTTACATTAGGAATAGTTTTGGGAACGTTCCTCTTAGGTCTGACTCGTTGTCTTGGTCCGCAAGGAGGACCGCCGCTTGCAATCAATTTCCATTACCTTGCAAATAATCTGCGCCTTCTAGCCACGGGGATTCTTCCCGCCTTATTTGGAGTTCCCACTCTATCGTCAGAGTTCGAAGCGATTTACCCCCCATGGTTTCGACACCCACTCCTTCTTTTCATTCGAGCCGTAGGTGGCCTGACACCAATCGTTCTTATTTTCTATTCTTTAAAGGACTGGAAAAAATGGAATTGGGATCTTAGAGGGTGGGTGGCTTTTGCTCTTCTTCTTTCCGCAACGTCACTTTTGGGATCGATCTTATCATCGAGTCTCTCTGACTTTCACGCAAATCGCTATCTTTTGCCGTTAGTATGGGCTCTTCCCTTCGCTCTTCTTCCAACAATCAAGGCCTTCCCCCTAAAAAAGGGCCTCGCGATCTTTACGCCGTACTTTCTCGTTCTTCTTTTGACGTTGCAACTGAGCTACCGGGAAGGAGTGCGATCCCTTTTCATTCCCACGCCCACTTCTTTCGGAACCGGTGCCAAAGAAAAGGAGCTAGCACGATTTCTACTATCTCAGGAAATTCGCCACGGCTACGCCACCTACTGGCCGTCCTATCGAATCACTTATCTATTGAGAGAAAATCTTCTTGTGGTCCCCGTCGACCTCAAATCCAATCGCTACCGTCCCTACTGGGATGAAGTCGAGAAAGCAAAACGCTACGCCCTTATCTTCACTGAGTCCGAGGGAGATTACCTTAGGGACAATGAGGCTAACTTGAAGTCGGAGCATAAAAGTTACCGGCCTTTTCGAGTAGCGGGTTTCAACGGGTTTTTAGTCGAACGTTAAAAAGATTATCTCGCTCCTTCATTAGCGTGTAAATATTTGTGGTGCGCGGAGCAGAGGGTCGTGAGATTTTCTAGGGTGTCCGCTCCTCCAAAGGCTCTTGGCGTCTTATGATGTGCGTGAAGCCAACGCCTCGATGAGCACCGCTTTCCAGTGGGTGTAATGAACGTGCACTGAGCTTCGTCCCTTTTTGCAACTTGGGTCCTCACACTTGGGTGCGCAACCAATTTCCGTTGCAGAGGATCTTCTTTCTTGAGAAATAAATCCACCATCGAGGAAATTGCCTCTTCAAGAGTACAAGCCTTGCCCATCTTTTGACTAAGAAGATCCTTCACCCTCTCCAGTTTCGATTCCACTTCAGGACTAATGGCTAGGTGAATTCTCTCCAGTGGGAATTTATCGGGGAAATGGATCTTAAGCTCCTTATCCAGCTCTCGCTGAGGAAGCTCTTTCGCTTTTTTGAGCCAGATATCTTTATTGGAGGGAGTCAGGTGAGAAACCACACGTCTTGCGTTAGTGGTGTGAATCTCTCCCTTATCGATCATGACCTTAAGCTCTGGAACCTCTCGCATCTTTCTCGTGATTCCCACGTACGTGTAGGCTTGGGTGTCGCTCAATGAAAGGGCCTCTACACAATAAGTGTGAAATGAAGAGTAGGCCATCTGGTCATAGACTCTCTCTCTGTCGACATCCAAAAGGGCCTGGAGCAGCTGACTCTCGCCCTTCTTGAAATCCTTCGCTGCCACCAATGCCGTTTCATGAATCTGTTGAATCTTTGTCATGACAAAATACTTACCACGGCTTTTTCGACCCACCTGGAACGCCACACGATCGACGATCACCAGAAGGGGTAAGATTTTCGAAAAAAATAATGAAGTGAGCAATTGGAGATAGCGACAAACACACAGGGGACGAAGAATTAGAAGCTAATTCAACCGCTAAAAATTATCCGGAAATACCTCGTCAACAAAATTTTGGTAGCGCAACCAATTCTCGTGGCCGGCTTTCTTGGGCCACCAAAGCGGCCCGAGGAAGCCGTGCCCCACAAACATTCATTACGAAAGATACTTAAACCAATCCTTCGTCGCATTCTGGATCGATTCAGGTGTCCATACAGGAGCATTCTCCCAAAGATCAATCTGCCCCAACAATTCCCGAACGCCGGCTTCGAATTTCACAGTGGGCTCCCAGCCCAAGCGCTCTCGAATGCGTGTGATATCGGCGAATGTGCAATCGGGCTCACCCGGCCGTTTGGGTAAAGATACTGTCGGTCCTCCGATGAGCTCGACTAAAGAATTTACGCTATAAGTGCCGCCACTTCCCACGTTAAAGATTTCTCCGCTCAACCCCGACTCCGCCGCGCATAAAAGTGCTTCAACCACGTCCGTCACGTAGGTAAAATCTCTGGTCTGAGATCCATCTCCCACAACCGTCAGAGGCTTTCCATTGCGCTTTTGCGCTAGAAAAACTCCCAAAACAGCGCCATAGGTTCCCGAGGTCCGTGCGCGCGGACCAAAGACATTGAAAAAGCGCAAAGAGAGAGTGGGTATTTTATAGACCTTCTCCCAATGCATCACCATCTGCTCGCCGATCCATTTGGTCAGCGCGTAGGGATAGCGCGGCTGTATGGGAGCTGTCTCGGGTGTCGGATATTCATCGGGAATGCCATAGCAAGACGAAGAAGCGGCATAGATCAGCCGCTTCACTCCCTGAAGGCGACACGCCTCCAAGACGGCAGCAGTGCCGTCCACATTAGCGCGGTGATAAATCATGGGAAGTTGTATAGAAGGAACAATGTCGGCTCGCGCGGCAAGATGAAAAACCCACTCCACCCCTTCAAACCTCGGACGAATGGCATCTTGGTTTGCCACATCGAGAACATGCAAGTGCAGCCGAGGATTTTTGGAGTGAGCCGCCAAGTTCTCCCGACGCCCCACGGAGAGATCGTCTATGACGATGACTTCAAAGCCAAGAGCCAATAACTTATCAACTAAATGACTCCCGATAAATCCAGCCCCTCCAGTCACTAAGACTTTTTTCATTTATATCTCCCCCACCTGTTCCGCTATTGCCAGAGCGGCTGTCAGCCCCGGCGACTCGATTCCCAAACAGTGAATATAACCGTCGTGGTTCTCGATGAGAAAGTCCGGGCGCGGCTCGCCATTCAGAAAGAGCTTCGGGCGAATACCGATAAGGCCCGGCGTTAAATCCTCTGCGCGCAATTGAGGGCAAAGTCTTTGTGCTGCCTTCAAAAAGGATCCACGGCTTTTCTCCCAATCGCATTCATACCATTGGGAGCGTTCCTCGAAGCTCGAGTTACCACACCACTCCACGTCGGGGCCGAGGCGCACATCACCGCTGAGGTCCAGCGTTACATGTACGCCGAGGCCGTCCTTCTCGGGCACGGGATAAACAAGATGGGAGAACTTATTTCGATAATTCGATTTCAGATGAAAATATTTTCCTCTACAAAACCGGTGAGAATATTTCGTAGTACCTAATGCCTGATTGCTCCACCTGGCCGCCGCGAGACCCGCGGCATTGATAACCCGACCGGCTCGAGCCGTTCCCTTCCCTTCCGCAGTTTCCCACTGGACCACCCAATCGTTCCCCTCGCACGCGATCTGAGTAAGGGAATGCCGGTACGCCAATTGAGCGCCGGCTTGGATCGCACGCCTCTCAAGAGCTGCCATGAGCTGGTGAGAATCGACGATCCCCGACTCGGGGAAAAAAAGCCCTTCTCCCACTTCAAGGTTCGGCTCTTTTTCTTGGATAGTTTTCTTGCTGTAGCGTTCAAACGGGACTTCCAAAATTTGACAATGAGCCGCGAGCTTCTCGATGTAGGCCGTCTGGTCGCTTGCCGTTCCCACCAGAAGCTTTCCGCACTTGCGGTAAGGAACCTTTGCTTGCGCGCAAAAATCGTAGAGAAGTTTCCTACCCCGAAGGCAGAGAGCCGTCTTTCGCGAGTCCGGCGGGTAGTAGATCCCGCTATGAATGACCTCGCTGTTGCGAGACGAGGTCTCCTGGCCGAATTTTTCGTTTGCTTCAAGGAGAATGACTTCATGATGTTTTGCAAGGCGCTCGGCAATGGAAAGACCTATCACTCCCGCACCGATGATTACCACCTCAGTGCTGATCGCTTCCGCCATACCTCGACTCTTGCTTAGGCCTTTAAGAATTTACTAAGGGCCGGGCGCCAGCCGCCGAATTTCTCTCGGCCTAAAGCCCGGCACAATTTCTCGTTGGATAGTACACTAAATAGCGGACGATTCGCGGGCAACTTCATCTCTTCCGTTCGTTTCGGTTCGAGCCTTACCTTCAGCCCAAGCTCTTCTTTCGCGAACGCAAAAACATCGGCCCAGGAAGCATAATCATCGTGGGTCAAGTGAAAGAGTCCGGCCGCCCCCTTTTGTAAGAGATCCACCACAGCGTCTGCGATGGTTTCAGTCCACATCGGAGCGCCGTATTGATCGGCAAAAGGAGTAAAGACCTCTTTGTCCTTAAGGGGCGTAAAACGATCTTTTTTCTTACCATAGAGCCACTGCACGCGAAGAATGAGTGAAGACTCCATTCTCGCCGCCTCTTGCTCCCCCAGAAATTTAGTCTCGGCGTAGTAATTCGACGGGCGAGGAGTCTCTCCCTCCGTGCGAGGGAGCTTTCCTTTTCCATCGAAAACCTGATCCGTACTGAAATGAACGAGTTTAATGCCGAATTCTTCGCACCACTCTACAAGGTTCGCGACCCCCATCACATTGATGTTGTAAGCCAGTTCGCGTTCCTTTTCAGCACCATCGACATTTGTATAAGCGGCCGAATTGACGACGAGCCCGGGTTCCCTTTCCCGCATGAGTCGGCCGACGGATTGCCAATCGGTGATATCGAGCATTGCCCTATCGGCTGCTATCACGCTTTCGGCGCCATATTCTTTTTGAAAACGCTTCGCGAGGTCCGTGCCCAACATGCCTTGGGCACCGGTAATCAGGATGGGGCGATTTGGTTTCAGGTCGTCTCCGCCATCAACTCATTGGCCGTTTGCAGAGACTCAAATGTTCCCGCATCGGTCCAGCTACCGCCCAAGGTGGAGTAAGTCATCTGTCCTCGAGCAATGTAGGCATTGTTCACATCCGTGATTTCAAGCTCTCCTCGGCCACTCGGTTTCAAGGTACGGATGATCTCGAACACATGTCCATCGAAGAAATAGATGCCCGTCACCGCGAGATTGCCCTTGGGGAGCTTCGGCTTTTCCTCGATCCCAACCACTTTGCCGGCCTTTACTTCAGCCACACCAAATCGTTGGGGATCGGTGACTTCCTTGAGAAGAATCTTGGCACCCACTCTTTGCTCGTGAAACTCCCTAGCATAAGGAGTGAGGTCATCGGTAAAGATATTGTCTCCAAGGATGACCACCATGGATGAATCTTTGCAAATCGCCTCGGTCAAACCCAAAGCCTGCGCGATTCCACCTGGCTCGTCCTGAACTTTATAGGTAAATCGACAGCCAAAATCTTTCCCAGAACCTAATAGAGTGACCACGTCGCCCATGTGCTCGACGCCGGTGACGATTACAATTTCGGCGATTCCCGCTTTGGTCATTTTCTCAACCGGGTGAAGAATCATGGGCTTTCGCCCCACGGGCAGAAGATGCTTATTCGTAACTTTGGTAAGGGGAAAGAGTCGCGATCCTGTTCCTCCCGCTAAAATAATTCCCCTCACGAAACCCTCCCAGCTTCGGTTTGAGCGAATTTCTCGCGATAATTCGCCTGATAATACTGAAAGAAATCCTTATTTCGGATTTTCTTCCACCATTCTTGATTCCTCAAATACCAATCCACGGTGAGCGCCAGCCCCTGATCTAATGTGTAGGAAGGGGCCCACCCGAGGTCTTCTCGAATCTTACTCGAGTTCAACCCATAGCGACGATCGTGCGCCGGGCGATCTCCGACGAACTGGATAAGGGAATGAGGTTTGCCCAAAATATCCAGAACACTTCTTATCACTTCGAGATTGGGTCGCTCCTGCGATGCACTGATGTTGTAAATCTGCCCGGGCCGGCCTTTTTGCAAGACTGCGTCCACGGCACGGCAATGATCCACAACGTAAATCCAGTCGCGCACTTGCATGCCATCGCCGTAGACGGGAATCGCCTTGTCCTCGAGCGCATTGGAGATCAAGAGGGGCAGTAACTTTTCAGGGAATTGGAAAGGGCCAAAATTGTTCGTGCACCTAGTAATCAAGACTTCCTGTCCGTAGGTACGGTGAGAAGCCAAGGCTAATAGATCCGCCGAAGCTTTCGAAGCGGCATAAGGAGAATTAGGATCCAAAACTGCGGTTTCGATCGAAGTGGGAGAGTCCGGCGAAAGAGAGCCATAGACCTCATCCGTCGAAACGTGGACGAAACGAATCTTTCTTTCCTTCACTTCACGAGCCGCGCTCAAGAGATTCTGAACTCCCACCACATTCGTGCGTACAAAAGAGCCAGGATCCAAAATCGAGCGATCCACATGGGTCTCAGCGGCAAAATTCACGATCGAATCAATGCGGTACTGGCTTAGAATTTCCGCCACATGGGCCGAAGTAATATCCGCCTTCAAAAACTGATAACGTCCCCCTCCCACCTCTTCGAGATGGGCAAGAGTGTCCGGATGTGCCGCATAGGTTAGAGAATCAAAATTAACTACCTGTATGTCCGCATGATCCGCCAAAAGGCCCGCAATAAAGTGCGAGCCAATAAATCCGCAACCCCCGGTAACAAGAACACGCTTTGTCATAGAGCCTTTTCGGATACCATACTCCCCGCCTCTGGACAACCGAGCCGCTTCCTCGCTCGATTCGCTCCGACTCGTCAAATAACCAAAGTTGAGCTAAAAAATAACGGTGGTACACCTAATTACGGGCGGGAAGGGCTTTATCGGCTCTCATTTAGAGCCTTACTTACGTGAGCTTTATCCCAAAGATACTGTCCACTCCATTGATCGAAAGGAATGCGATCTCACGGACCGCAATGCTACCCACTCCCTAATCGCACGCCTGCAGCCGGACAGGGTTTACCACTTTTCCGGACTCGCCCGAGCCACCGGAACGGACGATTTTCCACAGTGGTTTGGCCAGAACTTCTTGGCAACGGTTCATCTCCTGGAGGGGCTCGAGGCGAACAAGAAGAAAGTGTCCCTTTTCTTGGCTAGCTCGGCACATGTTTACGGAAATCAAGAAAAACCGGTGTCGGAAGAGACTCCAGCGCATCCGGAAACGGCTTATGGCTTCACAAAATATTTGGCCGAACAGGCGGCTCGTCGAAGCTCTGAAAAAAACTCCCAAATTCAAGTAATCGTGGGCAGGCTCAACAACTGCATCGGTCCAGGCCAGAAGCCTGGGTTCGTCATTGCTGATCTTTGTTCCCGTATTCGTGAGACGGTACAAAAAGGTGGGGATACGCTCACCACGGGTCCCCTGGAAGATAGCCGGACCTTCATGGATGTGAGAGATCTCGTGAAGATACTGCCCGAAATTTTGGAACTTCCTCAGGCTTCTCACTTTGAGATTTACAATATCGCTTCCGAACACCAGCATACCATTCGGCTAGTAGCGGAAACTCTAGTGAGTTTCCTAAAAGCACCTTTGAAGCTCGTGCCCAAGAGCGGGGTGGCTCCAAATTCTTTCAAAGGGGTTAGAATTAGCGTGGAGAAGTTCAATCGAGCCCTTCACCCTACCTTCCGCCCATTGAAAGACACATTGAAAGACGCTTTGGATTATGAACTGAGAAAGGGAACCCCCTCATGAGCGAGAAGAAATCGACGGAAGACGTCATCATCATCGGGTCCGGCCCCGCCGGATATACGGCTGCCATCTATGCCGCACGAGCCAATCTGAATCCGCTCATGATTGAAGGTTATCAATCGGGTGGGCTTTTGATGCTGACCAGTGATGTGGAAAATTTTCCTGGATTTCCGGAAGGCATTCAAGGGCCGGAACTGATGAGCCACATGCGAAAACAGGCCGAACGCTTCGGCACGCGGTTCATCCAAAAAAATTGCACGGATGTGGATTTTTCGCGGTGGCCCCACAAAGTGCATGTCGATAACGAGGTTTATGAAGCAAAGAGCGTGATTCTCTCCACCGGGGCCGCAACGAAATGGCTGGGCTTGGATTCGGAAACTCGATTGCTTGGGAAAGGCGTTTCCAGTTGTGCTACTTGCGACGGCGCTTTTTTCAAGGGATCGCCCCTGGTCGTCGTGGGCGGGGGCGACTCCGCGATGGAGGAGGCCAATTTCCTAACGAAGTATGCCTCGAGCGTTACCGTAGTGCATAGAAAAGAGAGCTTACGCGCTTCGAAAATCATGCAAGATCGGGCGCAAAAAAACCCCAAGATCAAGTTTGTGTGGAATACCGCTATCGAAGAAGTTCTGGGGAAAGATGCGGTGACTGGCGTACGAGTGAAAAACGTGAAAACCAACGCCACCTCGGAAATTCCCTGTGATGGTTTTTTCGTAGCCATCGGCCATGAGCCCAATACCGGATTCCTCAAAGGTAAAGTCGAACTCGACGAAAAGGGCTACATCATTTTGAGAAATCGCCCGACCACAGCAACAAACGTCAAAGGCGTTTTCGCAGCCGGCGACGTCCAGGACACCGTCTACCGCCAGGCGGTAACGGCGGCAGCAAGCGGCTGCCAAGCCGCCATCGACGCCGAAAGATTCTTAGAAAGCCTTCACTAATCCCCCCGTATTTGCGAGGGCTTTAGCCCGAAGCAAGCTCGTTGAATCTAACTCGATCTATGAGATTGCTTCGGGCTAAAGCCCTCGCAAATGCAGGCACTTACAATTCGCGACACTTCTCTCACTGTTGGTGTATTCCAAGAGTGGACACAATACTAAGAAACCAACGGGCCTCCACCCCGATATTCAGCAAGGAGTCCCATGAAAAAGGCCATTCTACTCATTCCCATTCTTTTACTTGGCGCCTGTGGCGTCATTTCTAGAGACAAAGATGACGGCGGCGAAGCTGCCCGCATGGCAGCGAATGCAAAAGACTCTGGCGCCGTAACCAATCTTGCTAACAATAAAGACGCCATTGCGAAGTGGAACAAAATGTATCCTCCCAAGGGCGGCAAAAACGCGGTCGATGCGAAGAGCGTAGATACGAGCCTCCTCGGCAATGCAAACCAAGCTTTATTGGCAGCGCAGAACGCCTCCAAAAAAGCTGGATC
>JAHFAF010000449.1 GCA_023250715.1 Pseudobdellovibrionaceae bacterium
TTTGGCAGAGTGAACGCACGCACGCGAACTTCATCGCGCTCGTCCGAGGAGACAAATACGTTCGGTGGCCTGCATGGGTCGACACGGGTATTCCTCTGAAAGACGGCCGCAACTTACAAATTCCCATGGGCCACAGCCAACAGACCTGGGTGATTCACGGGCCAATCATCAATGCGCGCATTGCGTTTTTCTTGGGAATGAATGGTGTCGGGTTTTTCGCCAACACAGACAGCCGCCCGGCTTGGACGGGACTCAATATTAAACACCAAGTGGAAAGCGGTGAGGCCGGAGCGAGCGGAAAGATTCTCGCTTCGTTCGCTTATGCCTCGAAATATTTGAAACGGGTTTACGCGGATCTCGATGGCCCCGCGAAGGGAATGCCAGCCTCTGGCTATGGCTTCCTCGGCGTGTGCAACGACTCGAACGCCTTTATCGAGCTCAGACTCTTCGGAACCGAAACGACGTATCCTTGGGTAAGAAGTCCGAAGCTTCTTGTTCCCAATTCCAACTCCGTCGAAGATAGCCTGTTCAACAAATTGCAGTCAGACGTGACTACTAAGGCGGAAGATTTGAAGCCGGGGGGCGCGAGCCGATTGAAGACCCTTTGCCGCGTAATGGGAATGAACCCCTATTCGCTCGACGACATTAGGCTTCCCGATCCCCAGTACGGGAAAGATCTAGTAGAAGTGGCGGCAGAGGTGGGAAATGCCTGCAACTGAGAATCTAACAAAAATCTTGGTGCGTTACAGCGAAGGATCGCCTGAAGCCCGCGAGGAGCTTTTGCCCGCAGTGTACGGCGAGTTAAAAAAAATCGCAGCCAGTTACATGCGCCGGGAATATCCTGGGCACACTCTGCAAGCAACGGCGTTGGTACACGAAGCTTATTTTCGACTGATTGATCAGGAATCGGTGAAGTGGCAGAACCGGGCGCATTTTTTTGGGATAGCGGCCCAGCTCATGCGCCGCATCCTCATCGATCATGCGCGCGCAAAGTACGCAGCAAAACGTGGCGGGAGCCAGGTGAAAGTGAGCTTTGATGAAGCCCTTCACTGGTCCGATAGCGAAGATGAAGCCGCGCAGATTCTTTCTGTCGACGCCGCCTTGGAAAGGCTTGCCAAGCTAGACGCGCGCCAAGCCCAGGTGGTGGAGCTGCGCTATTTTGGGGGACTCAGCATTGATGAAGTCGCCGAGGTGATGAAAACCTCCCCTGCTACGGTGAAGCGAGATTGGGCGATGGCCCGAGCTTGGCTTTTCCGGGAACTGGGATCTTTAAGTGGCGCTGAATCCTGAAAACTGGCGGCAGATAAACGATCTGTTCGATCGAGCCTTAAGCGAAAACAATACCCATTTTCTGTCGAGTGAGAACGAGAACGTCGCGCGAGAAGTGCGATCCCTTCTCGCGGCCCATAATCTTGCTCAGAGTTTTCTACAGACTCCGGCAGGTGAAACACTCTCGCGCCCCCGAGAGCTTCAGTCTGGTGAAACCCTCGGAGATTTCTCGATTTTGAGAAAACTTGGGGCAGGGAGCATTGCCACTGTTTATCTTGCCGATCAAATTTCACTCGGTCGAAAAGTTGCTCTAAAGGTATCTCCTAATATCGGGGAGGAAGGCCGAAACATGGCCCCCCTCGAACACGATCACATCGTGCGCATTTTCGCGGAGGTGATCGAGCCCAAGAATAATATTCGATGGACGTGCATGCAATATGTGCCGGGCCTTTCCCTCGACCAGCTCCTCGCGAGGCTTGCGGCCGTATCACCTGTGGAAAGAAGCGGGCGCTCCATTCTTGATCTTCTCGATCAAAGCAACTCGGAATCGATGATCCTCGACCCCTCCCTATTGAGAGATCGGGAGAGCCTTTCTGACTTAAACTATCTCGACGCTTGCTTGTGGATCACTTCGAGAATCGCGCAAGCTTTGGACTATGCGCACCGGCGCGGAGTCCTTCACCTCGACGTAAAGCCTGCCAACATTCTTATAAACCCCTATGGCCGTCCGATGCTCATGGATTTCAATGTAAGTCAGCGAGGAGAAGGCAGTCAGATGGTTCGCGGCGGTACGCTGATGTACATGTCGCCCGAGCAATCCCGAGGATTTACCGACGAATCGGTGCGAGTGGATGGACGGGCCGATATTTACTCTCTTGGAAAAGTTATGAAAGAGATGGTGGCGTTGGAGCCGCATTCGTCTCCCGAAGTAATTCAATGTATAGATCTTTGCCTGGAAGAAAATCCGGTAAAGCGCTTGAATGCGTCGGAGCTCGTAACCCATCTGGAAAGCTTATTGGAGCGAAGAGCAATCGAACGGCAATTGCCCACGCCTGGTACGCTCACTAATTGGGCGAGGATGCATCCGCGTAGAGCGATAGCTTTTGCGATTTTTGCGCCCCAATTCGTCGGGAGCTTTATCAACATCACCTACAATGCCGCCCGCGTCGTGCGGCTTCTTTCGCCTCTTCAGCAAGCAGCATTCCAAGAGTTTGTCGCGATCTACAATCTGACACTCTACCCGGTTTGCCTCTTTATCGTTTGGAAGCGAATGAGAGAGATTTTTCGCCCAGCCGTCGAAGCCTCCTTGGAAAAACGGAGGAAAAATTTTCTGGTGCTCCCCGATAGAATTATTGTCCTTTGCCTTCTGGGGTGGATGCCGGGGAGCATTCTTTTCCCTGCGTGGATCCATTGGCGGACGGGAACGCTCTCGGCTGCGGTTTACGGGCATTTCTTCATTTCCTTCACCCTCTCTTGCCTCATCGCGATGACCTATTCTTTTCTCTATACCTATTTCATCGTAGTCCGCGTCTTTTACATGAATCTCTGGACCGGCACGCGCGACGTTCGAAGGACCGCGCGGGAGGAGCTGCAGCACCTGCCGACCCTTCTGAGATTTTTTTACGCGATGGCAGGGACGGTACCCCTTGCGGGCGTGGCCTTGATCCTCTGGACCGGACTCTCTCCCAACATCGAATTCCGCGTGCTCGTCACGGCTCTTCTGGGAATGGGAATTGTTGGTCTGCTCTCAGGACTACGCTCGAGCGGCCTCTTTTCTCAGACTCTTTTCGCCCTCACCGGAATTCGCACGCGGGTTTGAGCCGATTTCCTTTGGGTTTCCGCGTTAACGTCAAATGCCCCCAGTTTTCTATTACTTCCTCTACTACCTTCTTTTGTCCTCCATTTTATGCGTTGTATTAATTTCGGGAATGTGAAGAAAAATTGAGTTTGTCGCCCCAAAATGATTCTCCGTAGAAGCAGGGTTTTGCTGAGGGAGGGGGGCTCTCCCCCGGCGAGACTACTTTCTGCGAGGGCCTTTCCCCCGCCTCCTGGACCCGCCCCGCGCTCCAGTCGTGCCGCATCTGGGGCGACCCTTCCCATGAGTACATGGGTCCCTTCCCCAGAGGCCGCACGACCTCCGCTTTTTTCGGGGCGGCTCCATACGGCGAGAGAAAAAAACGAGAGAAGGGGGGCGCCTCAAAGCATGAGTTGGTGGTGGAACTGATGGTGCTGCCGACATACGGTAACGATATTGCTCACGCTATGCTCCCCCCCATCGGCGACTGGCTGTTTGTGATGGAGATCGATCCACTTTTTCTCCCCGCACCGTTTTTCATTTTGT
>JAHFAF010000106.1 GCA_023250715.1 Pseudobdellovibrionaceae bacterium
AAGCAAATGCCAAGAAAGGTCTCGAGCGTTGGGCGAAAGCCCACTTTTCCCGCATAGACAAAGATACTTTTTCGAAATTTCGCTTCTATTCGGCCCTTCTTTCCTATGAGAAGGGAAAGCTAGAGGAAGCGATAGATCTGCTAAAACCTCTTTTGGATCGTGACTATGGACCTGAAGAGGAACTTTTCGCCCATAAAGTGGCCCGTACTTACGCGAGGATTTTGTTCGAGAAAAATGAATATGCGAAGTCGTTGAGTGTTTACGACACTTACTTACTGAAAACCGCGCCGATGAACCCGACCGATTGGCTCGAGGCCGCGTGGAATCTTTATTACCTTCGAAGGTATGAAGAGACACTAGGGTATCTTTACAACCTTGAGGCCACCTCGAGTGAGAACTACATTACTCTCGAGCGGTACGTTATCCGGGCGCTAATCTACCGGGAGTTTTGTTCGGCTCAAAAAATGCAATCTCTTCTTGAGGGGTTTGAGTCCAAGTACGGCGATACTCTCGATAGGATCAAGAATGGAATAGCGCTTCAACAGATGCCCCAGCTCAAAACTTTGAGGGTTGCTGAAAGCGAAGCTTTCCTTCAAGCAACGGGGTTGCGCAGGGAGCTTGCACGGGAGAGTGCTCTTATCGACGATATTCCAGACGATCTTGATAATCTAGCGAAGCATTTCTATCAGTCCGAATCCAAAGAATTACAGGCGCATATTACTTTGTATGAAGACGAAGCTCTCGAAAAGGCAGCGAGTGAGCTCATTACACTTCATGAAAATGTGAAATTTCTGAAATTCGATGTGGAAAGAGAGGCCTACAAGCCGGAAGTGATCTTTCGAAAAAAACAGCAAGCGGTTCGGCCAAAACTCCAGGATGATGGGGACGCGAATTTTGTAATCCACTGGGAGCAAGATGGAGAGTTTTGGCGCGATGAGCGAATGAAATACCGTGGGATTGTCTCCAGTGAGTGCGGAGAGGTCGCCGCGAAATGAGAATTTTTGTTTTATTCCTTCTTATTGGTTGGCAAGTGAGTGGGGTGGAAAACCCCAAGGAGAATAAGGAGGAGTTCCGAAAGAATTTGGCCCAACTTCTCGATCGAACCGAAAAATCCGTCAAGATTTTGCGCGAACAGATTCTTTCTAGTCAAAGCGCTCCTTTTCTGGGCGATCTATACCTTCAACTGGGAGAGCTTTTATCGACCAAGGCCTCGGCTCTGTACTTCATTCAAATGGAGAGGGAAGGAAAGAATGAGAATGCCGAACTTTCGAATAAGACTGCCACTCCCATCGTGGAGGTTCAGCGCGAGGCAATTGAGGTTTATCTCAGGATCCTTCACGATTTTCCGAAGTTCCCAAAGCGGGTAATGGTCTATTATTATCTCGCGAATTCATTAAAGGCTATCGACGATATCCCGCGGTTCATTCAACTTACTGAAAAAATGGAGAAGGAATTTCCCGAGGCGAAGGAGACCATTCGCGCTCAGCTCCTTTTGGGGCAGCTCTACTTCGATAAGGGCATGATGGACAAGGCAAAAGAGGCGATTCTTCCCGTCACGCGATGCAGCCTGCCTTTCGAAAAAGCGATGGCAAAGCATCGCTTGGCGCTCATCCTATTATCCGAGGAAAAAGCGGAACAGAGCCTTAAGCTTTTTGAAGAGGTGGTCCAGGCCGGGGATTTCACGGATGAGGAATCTCCCATGGAGGTCTCTCTCAAGACGGGGCAGATCAAAGCGAGCTTGCGGCGCGAGGCCCTTCTCGATTCCATTCGAGCCTATACGATTGTTTACGTCGATAGTCCCAATCCGGCCACGTATTACTCAAGAATTGCTCCCAATGAGATTCTTTTTTATGAAGTTCTCGAAAAGCTAGCGCAACGATACATCACATTGAAAAAATACGATCAGGCCATCAAGCTCATTCGCGTGCTCACCGCCCGGACGAACGACCCGCAAAAGGTCGTGAACATGTACCGCGATGTTTTGCTTGCTACTCCCATTCAAGATCGCTTGGATATCACTCCTGGAGAAATGCGCCACGTGCTTGAGCGCCTGAACAAGTGGCTTACCTATTACAAGGTGAATCCGCAAGATGCCGCTGAGGCACAGACTTTTTTCGAGACACAAGTAAGAGACCTTGCCACACGCGGGCATGATTTTGCGAAGGAGCAAAAGGATCCGAATAAAAAGGAGCTTTATCTCGATCGATCGCGAAAATATTACCAGCTTTACCTCGCGTATTTCAAAGCCGGCGGTGAAAGAAAGAAACTTGCCCTAAACCTTGCCGATATTTTTTTCTCGAAAGGAAAGTTTCTAGAAAGCTCGGATCTCTATATGAGGGCTTCGAGTGGAGAATTCGGGCCCGTGGATAATCGCAAGGAGCTACTGGATAGCGCCATTGCGACGGCGCAAAAGACCGGGGAGTTTTCTTACTACGAGCAGCTACGCATTCGAGGAATTTTAATCCGCGCCATCAAAACGCAGATGGAGATGTCGCCCAAGCTTGCAAAAGACGCCAGGCTGAATTTTCTTCTTCTCAAAACACGGTATGAGCAAGGGTTTTTTGGCGATGTGATTCCCAGGATGTTTTCTTTTGTGGAATCGAACCCATCCTCAAAATATGCAGTCTATGCCGGTGAACTCATCCTCGACTACTTCAATACTCGAAAAGATTTTGAGAGTCTCATGCAATGGTCGGAAAAAATTTCTCACGTCCGTGGTGTCAGTAAAGATCTTCTCGCGAAGGTCTCTGGGATTAAGAGCCAGGCCGCAGCGAAGCTTGTGGATCAGCGAATTAAGGAGAACACGGGGTTTGATCAATTCGAGCAAGGTAAAAGCTACCTAAAATCCGCCTATTCCTTAACCGATGAAACATTGAAAAGTGTAGCACTCCAAAAGGCGCTCTCAAAGAGCAAGGAAGAAGGGGATGTCGGCACCTTCTTCGAGACGGCGGGCACGCTTGCAAAAGGCGAGGGGGATATAGGCAAGAAGACTCAGATTGTCCTTTCCGTGAGTAAGGAAAGAGCGAAGCTCACTCAATATTACGAGGCTGTCGACGATTTGAGGCAGATTTCCGCTACCGCCCCCTCTCCGGGCGAGAGGGCCAAGGCTCTTGGCGAGGCCGTCGAATTGGCTCTTCTATTGAGAGACTGGGAGCTCATCGAGGAGCTCTCGGGGAGTCCCTTATGGTCGCAGCTTCCTGGTCAGATTAGTCAGAAGGTTCACGAACAGGCGATGAATCTTCTCGAGTCTCCCGTGAGTATTCCCGATAGCGTCGTCAAAGAGGTGTTGCGCGGAGGAGCGAACGATTCAGGCCTCCTTGCGCTTTACAAGGCTACCCCGCGTATGGGGGGCTCCGAAGCTTCTCGAGTGAAGAGTGAAGTGAGTCAGGCATGTGCCTCGAAGAAAAATTTAGCGGCTTGTAAATGGGAAAAGGCGAAGATCGCTGAAGAGAATAGCGGCCAGCTTGCTGAAGGGCTCGCCCGCGCTCCTGCCTCTGTGCAATCGGTGGAAGAGAAAGCCAAGGCATTCATGGCGATGGTGGAAGGATTCAAACAACTCGAGAATAGTGGAGATCCGCAGCTCGATATGGCCATCGCTCTGAAAGAGACGGCACTTTTTCAGTCCTTCGGCGCATTCCTCAACAAAGTCGCGAACGCTTCGCCCGAGTTTAAAGACGTGTTGCAGGGAAAGATCAAGGAAAGCCAGGCAAGCAGCGCAACCCAACTCGCTCGTTGCCGTAAGCTTGCCGAGAGAACCACGATAGTAACTCCCGCCAATCGTTACTGCCTTAAGGGAGAGGTGACGTCGATAGATCGATTGCTTTATTGGAATGAGCCCCTTTCCGGAAGATCCAAGAAAGGAAGTGCTAAGGGGGTTTTGGGCTCATTGGAAGCGCAGCTCTTTGGCGGAAAAGGTGGAGCAGACGCTCAGCTGCGGGCCGCTAGTCGCTATCTCGAAGCGGGGTATTTGCACCATGCGGCCGCTGCTGCGAGCCTGGGCTCTGCGAGCTATCCCGACAAGGACAGCGATTTCAAAGCAATCTTGGGCTGTAGTTTGGCGCGCCTGGGCCTTTTAAGTGAAGCAGGTTTTCATTTGAAAATGGCGAGTGGATACCAGGGACTCGGTGGACGGTGCCAAGCCGCCATCCGTGAGGCACAGGAAAGATTGTGAGAGCATATGTCCTTCTTCTTCTTTTTCTCACAACACCACTTCGGGCCGATTTTATCGACGATCATCCGAACCTGAAAAAGCATATCCATGTGGAGCCTCGATCCAATCTTTGGGTGGGTTTTGGGGTGAGCCCCGTGGGTTTTTTGGAGAACCGCACGCTTCACGTCTTAAGCGCATTCCAGTTTCACTGGATGCCTCGCTATTTGGATTGGGAGGTGATTAACGTTTCCCTGGGTCTTACTTCCTTTTCGAAGGAAAATTTTGCGAAAGCCCGTGATTTCTTTTTTCGTTCGTCCCCGAAACTGAGAATCTTGGAATTCTTAAGCTTTGGCCCCATGGTCGGTTATGAATATATAAGCTTTCCCGATGTAGGAGCCCGCCAAGTAAGTGCCCCTTTCCAGACCCCACTCGAGCCCTTTTCCTCCAAGGGCATCATCTACGGCGGAGAGGTGAGTGAAGTATTTCACTTGGGCGCTGCGTACTATCTGAAGGTCAGCGAGGTCTTCTACCGTCAAACTTATTCCACCACCACAGCATCCAATGGGTGGCAATTCGTATTCGACCAACCCGATCTTCAAAACGATCCGGATCATAAATCCATCCGGCCGTCCTACGTCTTTCTTCTTGAGTTCTCGCTTCTCTTTTAACGATGAGTCCTAGCATCTTATCTCAAGAACGATCGCATATCGCCGTATCCGGGGATAATTTCCGGCATCTGTGTGGGGCGCTCGCCTGACAACTTTACATTTTTTCTCACCCGGCTGCCGGAAGTTAAACGGCGGCGAGAAGAATTTATATTCGCGCCATTCGAGGGGACAAACGATCTTAAGTTTCTCAAAGTACCCATGCAGTACCTCCAATGAATCTATTATTCAGGTTTTACGGGTGAGTCTAAACGAACAAAATTGGCGCAAGAGAGTTTCCTCTGTTTGGATTATCTAATGAAGAAGAGCTCTAAAAAAACTCCCACCGTGAGTGTAAAAAAATTAGTCAGTGACTCTCGCTTTAAATCTAGGGAGTTCGGTAATTCTGGTTTTTTCACCGTCCAAAAGGTTAGCAAAAGTAGAAGTTCTTTACGCCTGTAAAAGAGGCATGCGCATTGCACTTTCATCTACCTGCCTATTTGCCGCTTGCTTCGGAGTGCCGTTATTTTGAAAAATCTGACCACCGCAATTTTCAGAACATTACTGGCATTGATTGCCCTGTCCTTAGTGGCGTGTGGCAAGACCTACGTCATCTATGGAGATGGGCAGGGTTATATGGGTCAGAAACCCAATATCGATGAAAAGACTCCAGTGCCGACACCCGCGCCTGCAGGTAACTTGGGCAGCGGCAATGACAGTGGAAGTAGAAACGACACCATTACCACTCCTACTCCGACCCCTACCCCGGCTCCGTCCCAAGGTGGTTCAAATAACGGGGGGACTTGCACAATAAGCTCGGAAACCGTTCCACCCGCTCCGGAGAAACCGGGCACTCTCAATTGCGAATGCTTGTGCAGAAATAAAGTTTGCACGGCTTTCGGCGGTGGAGTTTATGTCTACGGCGGCACCTGTAATTAGATTCTGTCGCGTTTCGCGCAGAATCTATCCTGAGGCCTTAAGCCGAGGGATCTCAACGCAGAAGTATATGCCTACAAAACGAGATCCTTCACTTCGTTCAGGATAGTTTCTGTCGCGAACAATTGAAACGCGACAGACTAATTAAGCAGTCCCATTATTCCCAAAACTCCCAAACTGGAACCAATGGCGCAGCGAGTCCTCGCACGACTCCGCTGGCACTCTACTTGCTCTAAACGCCCGGCGAGCACATTCAAGTGCTGGCGTTGGAGGTTTCATTTCATGAAAAATTCTGTTTTCGGTCTTGTGACGTTTGCTGTTTCTTTGGGCTCGCCCGCGTTTGCGGGGCGAATCCTTCCCCTTCCATTTCCTCAGTTGGAGCGGGTTCTGGTGAAAAAAGTGGTGCTGGAAGGCGATTTCATGCCGCCCCTTCCCCCCGGATCTTCGGGCAAGCCGATGACGACATTGACTGTTCAGGTCGATTCGAACGGCTGCACGAAGTCTGAGGATTTTCGCATTCAGGTGAGTCCTACGGCGCAAGGGCAAAAGCTTGCGATTATTCGCATCCGTCCCGACACTTGCCGGGCCTTTTTCCCTGAGGGCACCGAAGTTGAATTGATGACGGGTGCGGCTGGCTTTGGTTCCCTTCTCGTCGCGAACCCATTGCGCGTAGAAGACCGAACCACCCACTAACGGCAACGTCTCGACAAATGGTCTCGGCTCTGGGAAAAGAGCCGAGACATGAAAAAATATTTTTGGGTTGGGCTAGGCATTCTTTTTCTTTTAACCGCCGTGGTAGGTTTTCGCACCTTGAGATTCACCCCTCAAGTCACGGCCCACGAAGCAATCCCCAAGATCCCTTTAAATGAAACGGAACTAGCCGAACGGCTCGCTGGTGCTGTCCGCATTCCCACGCGATCCTTCTATGAGAAGGAGAAAAAGAATCCGGAGCCGTTTCGCGCGCTCCATGCGTTTTTACGACGTAATTTTCCCCATGTCTTTAAGAGCCTCAAAGTAGAGAATTTTGGAGAGTTCAGTCTCCTTCTAGAATGGAAAGGGAAAAACCCCTCTTTGAAACCCCTTCTCATGTTGGCTCACCAGGATGTAGTGCCGATTTCTCCAGGGACAGAAGAGAAGTGGGAACACCCGCCTTTCTCTGGCCTCCTCGCGGATGGGTACGTTTGGGGAAGAGGAACCCTGGACGACAAGGCGAGTCTCATGGCTATTCTCGAATCTGTAGAGAAAAAGATCACGGGGGGATTTCAACCTGAGCGAACCGTCTTTTTTGCATTCGGAGATGACGAAGAGCTGGGTGGCGGAAATGGCGCTAAGAAAATAGGCGCGGAACTTCAGAAAAGAAAAATTGAATTTGAAACGGTGCTCGACGAAGGCGGGCTAGTGAGCGTTGGACAGTTGGAAGATATTTCCGCCCCCATTGCCACAGTTGGAATTGCTGAAAAAGGGTACGTGAGTGTTGAGCTCACTGCTCGGGAGAGAGGCGGACACTCATCATTGCCTCCGAAGAAAACGACCATTGGCAGAGTTGCGGCCGCTATTTTGAAACTTCAGGGTCATGAATTTCCAGCTAGAATAGAGGGGCCTAGCCGTTTGATGTTGGAAGCGCTTGGACCTGAAATGCGGTTGAAGAATCGGGTGGCCTTGGCAAATCTCTGGCTCTTCGGCCCTCTCGTCGAAAATCAACTCTCGCAAGCGGCTGCCGGCAATGCAACGATTCGCACGACGACGGCTCCGACCATCTTTCAGGCGGGGGATAAGGAAAACGTCCTTCCAGCCGTGGCCCGAGCGGTTGTGAATTTTAGAACAATGCCAGGAGAAAATACGGAAACTGTAGTCAAGCACGTTCGAGACGTAATTCAAGATCCTGATATGGAGCTAAAGTCGTCGACTCATGGAGAGCCGTCGGGGGTTTCTTCGACGCGAAATGCGGGATTCCTGCGGCTCGAGCAGGTGATCCATGAAGTTTATCCCGGAACCTTGGTAACGCCGAGTCTCACGCTGGCCTCGACGGACAGTAAGCACTATTCGATGCTTGCGCAAAGCACGCTCCGCTTCGTTCCGATAAAATTCGGCACTTCGGATATGGCGAGATTTCACGGCACTAATGAGCGGGTTTCCATCGCTGAGTACGCGGATTTAGTCCGTTTTTATATGAGGTATTTGGAAGTGGCCTCGGCTCTTTAATTCGTAGTCGTTTTCGTTGACGTGACCGTGATCGTAGACGGTCACGATCACGAATACGTTCACGAAGACGCTTAGGTAAAAACTCGTCGGAGAGCCATCCAAATACGTCAATGCTTATGCGAGTGAAAGGATTTGCCGGGCGCACAGAAGTTCGGCCCCTTGTGCTCGAATCCCGAGGGCTCTAATTGAAGTGTCACATGTTCGATGTGATGGTGGTCGCGTAATAGGCAAGAGACCTCATCTAAGACCTCTCCATGGTCCGCATCCTTCTTCACTCGAACGTGCGCGCTTAGCGCAATCACTCCCGTTGAAAGTGACCAAACGTGCAGATCGTGGATCTCGTCCACTCTTGTGAGCCCTTCCACTTGAGTTTTGATCTTTGTGACATCCACCCCTCGAGGGACAGAGACCATCAGCACGTCGACGGATTCCACGAGGAGTTTCCACGCGCCATAGAGAATTAGGACTCCGATTAGAACGGAAAGTATCGGGTCTGCCATCTGCATGTTGAACTTCCAGACGAGAAGTCCGCCCACGATGGCCGAAACTGATCCCAAGGCATCCGTGACCAAGTGAAGCCAAACCCCTTGCATGTTCAGCCCGTCTTCCTTACGCGAGTGCATTAAATAAAGGGCCGCAATATTCACGAAAAGTCCACCGGTGGCGACAACCGACATTAACCCGCCCTTCACTTCGATGGGCTGACCGATCCTCTCCCATGCCTCATAGAAAATCCAGAACGAGACCAGAACGAGAGTGATGCCATTGAGAAGAGCCGCCAGAATTTCCGCTCTATAGTACCCATAAGTTTTTGTAGGGCTTGGCGGCCGCTGTGAAAACCACGAGGCAAAAAGCCCTAGGGCAACTGCTGCCACATCCAAGGCCATGTGTCCGGCGTCGGCGAGTAAAGCAAGAGAGCCGCTCGCGATTCCACCCAGAATTTCCGCAAGCATATATCCGGCGGTCAGCCATAGTACCCAAAGAAGAGCTTTTCGATTGGAGCTTCCCCCATGTGCGTGCGAACTGGGGGAACTACCGTGAGAATGGGAGTGCATGAATCTTAGTTTAGTGTGTGCACGAGCTTGAGTGTTCGTGCTCTTCCTCGGAATGTTTTACCTCGGACTCTTCGTTTTGTGCGAGAATATCTTTCGCCCGCGCCACAAGATCCGAACCCTTTTCGACAAGTCCTTCGGCCTGTCCCGTCAGAGTGTCCAAGATCCCGTCCAGTTTTGGCTGCACCTTGGCTAAGACGCGCTTTATCATCGGCGCGATCAGCACGCCGACAACGACGCCCGTACCGAAGTACCGGGCTTTCAGGGCCCATGAAGCCCCAGAAGTTACAGTTTGATTGTTTCCATTGGCATCAGTCACGTTATTCATCCATTTACCTCGCGTAGTAATTTTAAAGGGTTCCCCCCTGCGACGTTTTTACCGAGTCGCAAGGAGTTTAGAACGACTGCCAAGGTGCTTGCGTTGTGCACAATGGCGGCCGAAAAAGGAGAAAGTTGGCCGGAAGCGCTATAGACCATCCCGCCGGCATTGATTCCCACCGCTGCGATAAAGTTTTGATAAATCGTTCGAAGAGTTTTTCGAGAGACATCGAATAATTCGGCTACAAGCCTGAAATCCTCCCGGGCGATTGTGATATCCGCCGTTTCGATGGCTACATCACAGCGGCTCGTTCCAATCGCGATGCTTAAATCGGCTTCCGCGAGTGCTTGGGCGTCGTTCACGCCGTCTCCAATCATGGCCACCTTGTGGCCCTCTTTTTTGAGTAGAGCCACCAATTCCAATTTTCCTTGGGGCATAAGCTCTGAGTGCACTTCAGTAATTCCCAATTGCTTCGCTACGTGATCGGCCGTCGCTTTCTGATCTCCCGTGGCCATGATGAAACGGCGAATTCCCATCGCCTTTAACTTTTCTAAAGTCTCCTTCACCTCAGGCCGAATCTTATCCTCGACGACATAAATCCCTTGGAGCACGCCCCCGATAGCCAGATAGAGGACATTAGATCCGCTGGCAGCTTCCGCGAGGGCGTTTTCCTCAATCGATCGCGATATCTTGATCTTGTTTTGAGCAAGAAACCGGCGATTCCCAACAAGGACTCTCTTTCTATCCACCTTGGCAGAAACACCCAAGCCCTCGTGCAATTTGTAGTCGTCTGGGCGAGAGAGTTCTAATTTCAATTTCTTCGCCTCAGCGACCAGAACCTGGCCTAGCGGGTGGGTGGTGTACCTCTCGGCACTGGCAGCAAGCCGAAGACATTCTTCCATCCCCCGCTTTCCGCCGTTTGCGGTCGTGATGAAAGTATGAAGCACCGGGTGGCCAGTCGTCAGGGTTCCTGTTTTATCGAAAAGAAGGACAGTCACTCGCGCGGCCGTTTCGAGATGCGCTCCTCCTTTGATGAGCACACCCTTTCTCGCAATCTGACCAATACTTGCCGAAACCGCTGTCGGTGTGGCGAGCCCTGCGGCGCAAGGGCAGGCGATAACTAACATCGTGATCGCTCGGCGCACATCTCTCGTAATGAGAAGCGTTCCGACGGAAAGCCCAATGGAAATAGGAACAAATTTGGATGCGAAGCGCGCGCCCACCTTTTCAATGGGGGCCTTATTGTCTCGAACGTTTTCGATAGCGTCGATCATGGTGGCTACGACGGTGTCGTGCGCCAAGCTCGATACTTCGATGTCTATTTCGCCGGCCTCCAGAATGGATCCCGCATAAACTTGCTCGTCCACAGACTTTTCCCTTGGGATGGCCTCACCCGTTAAAAAGCTTTCTTTGAGAAGCCCTTTTCCGCGCACTATTTTTCCATCGAGCGGGATTTTTTCTCCGTGGAAAACGCGAAGGATATTTCCTTTCTCGATCGTTTCCACTGGAACTCTTTGCACGCGCGGAGCCTTTACTACCCACGCATCCGTGGGTGTGAGATCCATGAGCTCTTTCACGGCCGTGCGCGATCGCTTCAAGGTGATCATTTCCAATATTCGGCCGAGTTGAATGAGCCACACGACGCTTAAACCCGTAAGGCTCTCTCCGAGCAAAAGCGATGCGCCCACAGCGATTCCGATCAATGTATCGTCTGTGGCCTTCTTGTTTTTTCTGACAGAGTTGTACCCATCTCTAAAAATCGGATAGCCGGACAGAACAGTAATCAGCGCCGCCAAATTTAGCATGGGGCCAGAATTTGCTGCTGCCCCCGCGGGTGTTTTTACGCGCTTGTAGACGAAAAAGCCAAGGGCCGCCCCTGTAGCCACGAGTTTAAAGAGCTCCTTACGAATGCCTTCATCTGTCACGGCATGTTCGTGATCGCATTCCTCGTCGTGGTCATGAGAGTTGGATTTTCCGTTTCGAGAGTGAAAATGGTGGGTGAGATCGCAATCGCCATGAATGCGCGCGAATTCCCGGATTCCACGAAGTAGCGCTAAAGTGATTTCGACTTCGCTCACGCGATCGGCATCGAATGTGATTAAAGCATTTCCCGTGCGAACGCTGTAGCTAACGAGCTTGACCGAATGAATCCTTTGCAGCTCGCGGCGCAAGGTATCTACCAATACTTCGTCACCCACAAAACCTAAGTGATAGCGAATTCTTCCGCGAGAGGAAGAAACCACATCCACAGCATCATAAAGATGCTCCATCCAGGTATGCGAGGGGGAGGGCTTCAAATCAGTTTCTGTGTGTTGCCCTTCGCAGTTGATTTCCACTCGCAAAGACGCCATTAGCCCACCCTCATTGCCGCCACCCTACGTACTTCGCGTACGGCAGGAACCATGAAGTCTTGAATGAGGCACCCGAGAAGACTTCCGACGGCGACGCTAGAGATGACGACCGCGATACGCTCGAGCTCGGCTGCGGTGAGTGATTGTTCGAAAAGAGCAAGCCCTCCCATTGTCACCAAAACCCCAGCCGGAAAGGAGGCCGCATAAAGAAAAGTAGAAACGTAAACCTGGCGTCGCGTTCCGAATCTCTCCAAGAGGACCGAGGACACGGAAACCGCCTCGAATGCCTTGTGCAGAAAGAGTCCCCAAAAAACATGTAGGGCAAGCCGTTCGGAGAGGTGAAACGAGGTCACCAAAAACATGCCCCCGGAAAAACAATGCATGGCCATTGCGGAAACCAAATGCATCCCTCCGTGCTCCGTAGGGTCTATGCCATGGGAGTGCGACTCCTGAAGGCGATGAAATAGAGAAAAAAGTCCCCAGGCGAGGAGCATGATGAAAAGAGAATTCCTTCCGCCCATTTCGATCATTTCTGGAATGAGATCGAAGAAACAAAATCCGAAGAGAAA
>JAHFAF010000450.1 GCA_023250715.1 Pseudobdellovibrionaceae bacterium
GCGATGAGGCACCCCAAGCAAGCACCCACTGTATTAATCCCATAAATCATCGCGTGTGTTCGACTTGCATTCTTGAAGTCGGGGGCAAGCGCTTGGGTAAGGAGCGGAAGCGTCCCGCCCATTAGGAAGGTGGGAAACCCGATGAGTAGAATGGACATGAAGAAATCAATAAAGAGGCTATTTACTCCTAGAACGTGGTAGAGCTTTGCTGTCGCCGGCAGGGCGAGACGAAAGATAAAAGGAAAAGAAAAAGCCCAAAGACCGAGAGCCAGCTCCACTATTGAGTAGGTGAGATAGAGATTCCATTTTTTCCATCGCGACCAGCGGCCAAAGGCGAAGTAGCCAACGCTAATCCCGCCCAAAAAAATAGCTAGGACAATTGCCGTGGCTCTCGCTTGAGCACCCAAGAGAATCGCCAAGTATTTGTGCCAGACCACTTGGTAGATGAGCCCGGCGCACCCAGAGACAAACACGAGAAAATACAAAACCCCGTTCACAACAGAAGGCGGTAATGGCATGGAAGTCCTCGTTAAAGTTCGAATAACTTTAACATTCCGTGGCTGTCATTGCGAAGGCCTTTAGGCCTGAAGCAACCCTCGCTCTATCGATACGGTTGGGTTGCCGCGTCGCCTGCGGCTCCTCGCAATGACTAACTTTGCCACGGCCCGCCAAGGACTTCAGAGGATGGAGCGGAGAGATTCACTTTCTTTTCGTAGAAGCGTTCACCTTCATCTCGAGAATGTTTCAAGAGCTCAGTGAAAAAACTCTCTTTGACCGTGCGCAGAATGTGCCGGAAAGAGTAACGCATGGGATAAATCTTGAAACCGATGAGGTAAGCCTTCGCAACGAAGTACATTGCGAAATAAGCTTTCGTCCATTTGCGGTGGATCAAGTGGCGCAACGTGAAATTTCTCCACGATGGAAAGACTAAGAGCACTAATGCCAGCAATGAGAGATTGAGCTGTTGAAGCTTCTCCTCCTCGGTGTAGCAAAGAAAGGGAGACTCAGTCTGATAGTTTTGATGCAGCTTTTCGAAGTCGCCATCGAAAGCGCCAATATCGATTGTATATTGAGTTACGGGGGTGCCAGGATACGGGTGAAGCTCAGGAAACTCGCCGAAAACGACTCGGTTATCGACATTGCAATCGACGGAATCGATATCATAGTCGAGCGCTCGATGACGAAGTCCCATTACTTGCAAACGGTCCACCAATTCTTTTCGTTTTGAAGTGGAAAGTGCTTGGCCTCTCGGAAAATCCTGGCGAGTCGTTCCCAAATTCACTTTGAAATACCCTTCCAGATGATCCAGAAGGGCTTGCGCTTTCGGTTCGAAATCACTCGCGTCCGGATAAGGAACAATCGGTGCAGGAATCGCAAGTATTGTATTCGAAAAAGTATTGATGTTGTTCTTATGGCAAAGATCGAAAGCGATCTTGATATCTTCTTCGCTCATTCCCCGTTTCAAAATATGCTCGCGGATGAAAGCATTTCCCGATTCGATACTCATGCTGATCGATTTAATACCAGCTTTTTTCAGGCAATCGATGATCTGGGGATCTCTTCTCACCAGATCAGCGCGCGTAAGACAGTGAAAGGGAAGCCCGATTCGCCTCGGGTATTGCTCGGCAAAATCCTCGAGCCACTCATCCGTTCGGAAAGTAAAAACGTCATCGTAAAATTTGATGAACTGGGTTGGGTGCCGGCGGACCATGTCCTCGAGCTCGGTCAACATTCTATTGACCGAGTATCGATTTATTGTCTTACCCTTCCCTCGATAGATTTGATTGAACTTTACGTTAAAGCAATAGGTGCAGATGAAAGGACATCCTCGACTGGCCATGAAACTTCTCATACCAAAAGTCTTGAGCCGTGTTTTTTCGTACACCATTTCCCTGTCGAGAAAGGGAAGGTCATCGAGGTAATTGGTCCGATCTTTTAGTGTCACCTTGCCATCGAGTCGTCTATTTTTCCGTGTCACGGTATTGGGAATCTCGTGTATCGATTCCCCTTTCGCGAGATTTCTCAGTAACCAAGGCCACGTCTCATCCGCTTCGCCCACCGCCAATACGTCGAGCTGCGTGTCTTCAATGGGAAGAGAGGCCTCGCCCTCAAAACGCAAATCCTCTTCATATAGGCGCATGCGCGAATGATTGAACGTGGCGTGCGGCCCACCCATGACAGCGCATACGCGATCGCCCAATTCTGATTTGATCCACTTATTCGCCTTGTACATGACGTTGCTCTCACCGGTCTTGGCGCTGTAAGCGACGACATCGGGGCGAATCGCTTTTACCTCTTCTCTTAAGTTGTTGTGCTCTAGAACATTTAAGAAAGTTTCATGCCCTTCCCTTTTCGCAAGGGCGGACAAAAGCTCAATGTTCATAGGATCGATAAAGTCCTCTTTCACCATGACGAATAAGACTTTCATGCGGTCTTTGCAGAATAACTTCCGCAGCTTAAAAAGGCCATCACAGTGCCCTAAATCGTCACCTAAAAGGGGATTTCCCACACAAAATCGCGGTGTTTAAGCTCATGACACCGGGCATAACGCTTGCACAGTTGCGCTTTGGACTTGAGGGAGAGGGACCATTAGTCCTTTCTTTCTATTTTCAATCTATGAAGGAGACTTTACGTGAAGATCATCGGAAAGAACGGATCCGATCTTCGTCCTAAGGACGGAGATTTCAGCACAACAACATTGTTAGAACTCACGCCCGACAACCGAGCTGCTAGAGTGCCATCGAACGTGCTATTTCTCATCGATGCCTCGAGCTCGATGGGCGGCAGCAAATGGTCGATGGTAAAACAAGCAGTGAGTGAGCTCATTGCCTCGCTTAAAGATGACGACCGAGTGGGAGTGGTGTTATTCCACTCTTCTTCAAAAGAAGTTTTCCCCTTGGCCTCTTTGGCCGAAAACCGGGGACAGATGAAGGATGCGATTTTGAAGTTAGAAGCGCCGTCGGGCGTAACTAACCTCGAAGCAGGTCTCAAGTCCGCCTACGGTGCCTTTGACAAGCGATCGAGTGCCGACAAAGTGAAGCGCGTGAACCACGTGATTCTCCTCACGGATGGTTTTCCCACGGACAATCAGGGTTACAGAGTGGATGAGACTTTGAAGTATGAAGAGATCGTGCGCAAGTACGAGCACATCACTTTGACCGGTGTCGGAATCGGATCCGCCGATGATTATGATGCGAACTTCATTTCCAAGCTTTCCGAGCTCGGGCGGGGTTCCTTCTATCACGCAAACGACATGGCGAAATTCAAGGCCGGCCTTGAAGCCGAAATTGAAAAGCTCGAATCCTCGGTTGTGGGTGAGCTCATCTTGAAATTCACGAATGTCTCTAGCCGCATGATGCGGATTGCGAAGGTAGCACCCGAAATCGTGATCTACGATATTCCCGGAAATGCACGGAGCTTCGAAATCAAGACAGGTTCCATGCAGAAGGATATGACGAGCTTCATCATCCAGACGACCTCTAAGGGCCCTGGTTCGGTGGGCACGGATGTCGAGCTCTTCTCGATTTTCGGAGATTACGACGGTAAGCAAAC
>JAHFAF010000107.1 GCA_023250715.1 Pseudobdellovibrionaceae bacterium
TCAGGGGGGCTAGAACTTAACTCGAGAACTTAACTCGGTGGATTGTGGTGGCTCGTTGAGTTGCCAGTGTTTTGAAAGCGCTGGCCAGACCGAGGAAACTGAAGCTTCAAATCAACTCCCCTCTCTAATCCCTCGTAGACGCCATGCTATACTCTTGGCATGGAGAATAAAGAAGGGGGAGCCGAAAGACCGACGATTCTCTTTTTTGGAAACGATTGGTTCGCCGACAATCGAACATCAAGCCACCATCTCGCCAGACAGTTTTCTAAGTATTTTCGCGTTTTCTACGTAGATTCTCCGGGTATTCGAAACATGAAAGGTTCCAAACGCGATCTAATCCGGATGGTTAAAAAGGTAATGCGATTTCTCCGCGGAGCGGAAGAAGTGGCGCCGAACTTGAAAGTTGTCACATTCCTCCAAGTCCCCTTACACGGAATCCCGTGGGTATCGCGGCTAAATCAAGTTTTTCTTCGATTGACGGCGCGTTGGCTGATGTGGAAGGAGGGCATTCGTGATCCGATAGCGTGGTTTCACTTACCTCATATGGCTACTCTGTTGGGGACACTCGGGGAATGTTTATCAGTCTACTATTGTACCGATGATCATCAAGCTTATCCGGGTGTGAACGCGGAGAGAATAAGGCAGATGGATGGGCTTCTTTGCCGAAATGTAGATCTATTATTTTGCGTTTCGGAACCGCTTCTAGCAAAGAAGCGTCAATTTAACCCAACTGCAATGCTAAGCCCCCACGGGGTTGATGTGCACCACTTTCAGTTAGCTCAATCACCCACGACTAAAATTCCAGAAGAAATTTCGAGTATTTCCGCGCCGATTGTCGGTTATTTCGGTTTGGTCGGCGGATGGCTGGCGCTGGACCTTTTGAAATATCTCGCCGAACAACGACCGCAGTGGAATTTCGTTCTAATCGGACGGGTCACGGACCCGGAGAGAACTCCTACAGCGAAAAATTTACACTTTTTAGGCAGTCGGCCTTACTCTGAATTGCCTAGGTATGGAAAGGCATTTTCCGTCGCGATAATTCCTTATGCGTTCGAATCGGACTGGACCTATTATGCGAATCCTCTGAAGTTGAAAGAATATTTAGCACTTGGAAAACCCGTGGTCGCGACAAGTACTCCCGAGATCGACAAGTATGCTGATGTTGTGGAAATTGCGAAGTCTCCTGAAGAGTTCCTGCAGGCCATTGATAAGGTTCTGAGTCGTGAGGATACTGAGCAGAGAATTCAGACGCGTCTGAGTAAGGTTTCGTCCCAAAGTTGGGAAGCTCGAGCCGAATTGTTGAAGCAGACCCTTCTCGCTCGCATTTCCCAATCCCCGGAAAGAGTTACGTCCCGCATTCGCAGATAATTCGCGAAAAATCAAATCGACCGGGCGCCCTTAGGCGTGCTCAATCATAGGCTCCGATGGAAGGGGGGGGGCGCCGGCACCGAACGGACTGGTCGTGCTTCACCTCGTTTACGGCTAATCCCTTCCCCTTAAGCGGTGAGGTGGCGGAGAGCGTGAGGTCGTACTTCTTGATGTCGGAGAAAATTTCCGAAAGTTCAGGGATGGGAAAGGAGTGTTTCTCGAAATTCGGGTGCGCCGCCTTGAAATCGGCCAGTGGTTTCGGAGCCTCATCGATAGCAACTCGATCCAAATAATTGTAGTCGCTATCCGTGTTGTCTAAATCTGTCTTGGAAGCGTAATTGATTCCCGATTTCGCCGGCGTTGGATGAAAGAAGATATTATTACGAACGAAAATGGGCCCCTCGCTCGCCACGACTTGAAATGCCATGCGAGCTCCAGATCTTTGTAAAACAGTATTATTTAGAATCTTTACGTTTTTGGGCCCCTCTTTCGCGTCTTGCTTGAATGAGACGATCCCAGTAGCTCCGTTGTCATAAAGTACATTGTTCATCACAACGGTGTCTTGTATGCCGTCCATATTGATTCCCGCGCCCCCGGTCGAGCCGTTTCCCCAAATGACATTGCCTTCAATCAGAGCGCCATGAATCACACCGGGAGGGCCGGAGCTAAAGTCCGCATTCATATGTAGGCCGCAATTGGCATTTCCGTGGAGTCGATTGAACCGGATCGTAGGGTTTTGGCTGCTGTCCGCTACGTAAATTCCGTGCTGTCTTTTCGAGCCAAAACATTCATTGTACTCAAGAATGAGGTTGTCTGAAAAATTTGTGAAAATTCCCCAGTCACTATTATCACCAAAGGTCGAATTTCGAATCGTGACGTGCCGACTCCTATCGACTCGGATTCCGGCACGATTCGCCCCCATGACGTTAATACCGTCGATGATTATGTAGCTTGCCTCCGTAACCATGATGGTGTCCCTATCATCCATCCCTCGATCCGTGGTCTTGTCGAAAAAGGCGCCCTTCCCAGTTGCAATAAAAGAAATGGGCGCACCCGCCATTCCATTTACGTTGATATTTAGTCCTTGGTAATGCCCATCCGCTATATGGATGACGTCCCCGGGTCTCACCTTATCCAGTACAGATCGAACTTCACGACAAGGTGAGGTCTCGGTGCAAGGCGCACTGGCTCTTCCTTTTCCACTTACGAAATAATGTTTTCCTGATCCTACTTCGGGCGTTTGCGGTGATAGATTCGAGCAAATCTCTCTCGGTGAGGCTGCTGTCTTTACGATACTTGCGGCAGCATTCACATTAGGGGGCTCCGTCTGCGAGTCCGACACAGGAGGATTCGATTTCTTGGGAAAATCGGGGACCCAAGCTTTCTTTTTTCCTTGCGCTATTCCGGTGGCAACGAACAGCATGACGCCAGCCAAACAAACAACTTTCTTGAGCGACTCAAACATTCCCATAAACCCTTTCCCCGTTTCCTTTTTTTATTCGAGCAATCATACCAGATTGTGCATCACAAAATCATGCATCCAAAAGCTCTAAAAGGTACTTTCCGTAAAGGCTGGAGGCTTGGCTCTTGGCAAGGGTTTCAAGTTGTTTACGATCGATATATCCCATGCGCCAAGAAACTTCTTCCGGGCTTGCAATCTTCAGACTCTGGCGACTTTCCACTACTTGCACAAACTGGCTAGCTTGCAATAGCGCCTCGTGAGTCCCGGTATCTAGCCACGCAAAGCCTCGATTGAGAAACTCAACCCGCAGTTTTCCCTTTGTAAGATAGGCTCTGTTGACACACGTAATCTCCAATTCCCCTCGAGGCGATCGCTTGATATTTTTAGCTATGCTAACCACGTCGTTATCATAGAAATAAAGCCCAGTGACTGCATTCTTGGACTTAGGATGTTTTGGTTTTTCCTCGATGGACGTCGGTTTTCCATGCTGGTCTATCGCGATTACTCCATAGCGCTCAGGATCTTTCACCGGGTAGGCAAATACCGTGGCGCCCTCCGTGTGAAGTGAAGCACATTGCAACAGTTCCGAGAGGCCTTGACCGTAAAATAGGTTATCTCCCAGAATAAGGCAGACCGTGTCTTGACCAATGAAGCTCTCTCCGATGAGAAAAGCCTCGGCCAAGCCTCCGGGTTGTGGCTGCTCCGCATAGGTGAAACTAATTCCCAATCCCGACCCGTCTCCGAGCAACTTTCGAAATCGTGGAAGGTCGTCAGGTGTGCTGATGATCAAGATATCCCGAATACCAGCCAAAAGAAGAACGGAAAGTGGATAGTAGATCATGGGTTTGTCGTAAATGGGCAAGAGTTGTTTGCTTACGACTTGGGTGAGTGGGTAAAGACGGGTTCCGCTCCCGCCGGCTAGAATGATTCCCTTTCTCATTTCGCAGCTCTTGCCAACCCCAGGCGCTCACCTGCGTACTTTTCCTGTACATGTTGGCACCATTCGGGGTGACTCAAGTACCAGAGAATCGTCTCTTTCAATCCCTCGTCGAGATTCATTTTTGCTTTCCATCCCAACTTTCGAAACGTGGCCTTGGTGTCAATGGCATATCGCAGATCATGGCCAGGCCTATCGGGTACGTGGGTAATCAGTTTCGACCGAGGTCCGATTCCATTACGCGGCTGGAGGATATCGATCAATGAACAAACTCTCTTTACTAATTCAAGATTGGTGCATTCCGTTCCTCCCCCGATATTATAAGTCTCCCCCGGTTTCCCTCGTTTGAGGATGTTCCAGAGTCCCTCGACGTGATCCTCCACATGAAGCCAATCCCGAATGTTTTTGCCTGTACCATATACTGGAATGGGGTCTCCTTTTAGCGCCTTCAAGATACAAAGGGGAATTAGCTTTTCTGGAAATTGATACGGACCGTAATTGTTCGATGCGTGCGTGATGATCGAAGGAAAGCCATAAGTTACATGCCAAGCTCTCGCAAGGTGGTCGGATCCCGCCTTGCTGGCAGCATAGGGTGAATTGGGTCGGTACGGGGAGAGCTCTGTAAACTTTCCTTTGGGTCCTAGTGACCCGTAGACCTCGTCAGTTGAGACATGAATAAATCGAAACGTCGCTCGCTTCGGTCCCTTCAACTCCTCCCAATAACACTTTGTTGCTTCTAACATGGAAAGGGTTCCGGTGACGTTAGTCTCAAGAAATACCGCAGGGCCCGAGATAGATCTGTCCACATGAGTTTCCGCGGCAAGGTGAAAAACTGCATCTGGGCTGAACTCCAAAAGGCAACGAAGTACATCCTTCGTCTGCAAAATATCCAATCGTTCAAAGCGGTGAAGAGAATTAGCGCTCACTCCCTCCAAGGTCTTTAAGTCCCCAGCATAAGTTAACTTATCCAGAGTAAGGACGTGGCAATTTTTGTCCCGGACGAGACTTCGAACTAACGCCGAACCAATAAAGCCGGCCCCTCCCGTCACAAATATTTTCATTTCCTCATTATAGGTGAAATCAGCCCGTGCGGGAGATAGAATATTAACTCTTGAAACTTATCGTGCACTCCGTACTTCTCGTATGCGGTTGGGCTATTGCAGCATCCTCTTGCCCCGAGCTTGGACGCACCTCTCCAATGCCGGGAGGGGGAAAAACGTATTTTCTCGCTACCAATGGAGGGGAAAATGAAACCTGCCAAAAGGACAAACCCTGTCGAGAAGTAGTCCATATCGTCAAAAAACTTCAACCGGGCGACGTCGTTAGAATCGCGCACGGAAATTATAAGGGGTTTGACCTCATTGAGCTCAAGGGCAGGCCTGAAGCACCGATCACGTTCCTCGGCGAAAAGGGAAAGGTTTTCTTCGATGTCACTACGGATCGAAAATCCGCGAATGAAAATCGAGATACAATTTTTGTTTCGCAGTCCACGCACATTATTTTGGATGGTCTGAGCACAAAATTCGCAGAACGGGCGGGGGTTCGTGTCGATCGAAGCGATTTCATTACAGTGCGTAACGGATCCTTCGTGAACTCAATTGCGTGGGGCATTTTTACAAATTTCTCCGACGATTTACTCATTGAGAGCAACGTAGCTAGCGGCTCAAAAGAACAACACGGGATTTATGTTTCCAACAGCAGTCAGCGCCCCACCGTTCGCAATAATGTTATTTTTGGAAATGCGAACTGCGGATTGCATATGAACGCAGATTTATCCATGGGCCCTCCTGGTCTGATAAAGGGCGCTGTCGTCGAAGGTAACTTAATCTACGATAACGGCAGAACAGGTGGAGCGGGGATCAATATGGACGGTGTCCAGGACTCCCTGATCGTCAACAATGTTTTGTATGATAATCATGGTACCGGGATCGTTGGCTTCAAACAGGATGCTGCCGCCGGCCCTTCTGGGTTGAAGATGATTAACAATACGGTGATACAGGCCGAGAACGGAAGGCATTCAATGCAGATTGTACAGGCCTCCGGTCGCAATATGATTCGCAATAACATTCTTCTCCATCTTTCTCCAAAGAAATTAGGGTTGAACTTTGGACAGAAGTCCGATTACGAACTAGTGGATAGTGACTATAATATTGTCGATAGAATTGGAATTAGTGATTCTCCTACCCCTCTGAGTGAATGGCGTAGACTTGCCAGGCAAGAGCAACACTCCCTAGCAGCTCCATCGACTTCCGACCTTTTCCTTCATCCCGACACGTTTGATTTCACTCTTTTGGCGAATTCGCCCGCGAAGAGAAAGGGAGTTTCCCTCACCGAAGTCGCAATAGACTTTTCAAAAAAATGTCGTAAATCTCCGCCCTCGATTGGCGCGTTCGACTAGGAATAACTATGGCGGTTATCGGGAGCATCCTGCATGGCGCGTACGGGGATTACTACGAACAGGCGGTTGCGCTTAGATATTACAAATACAGAAACCCATCGGATCGAGTCATTCTCTTTTTTGCTACACAATCAAGATTGAACGAATTGAGCGTTTTAGACTTTTCTTTCGCGGATGGCATCTACCTTGCTGATGCTTTGGTCGATGTAATGGTGGATCGCTTTGTTCAGTTCAATGTTTTCGACAGGGAACTCAATCAAGATATTCTTTCTAAGTTGCCGGAGTCTGTGCTCCGTAAAATGGACTTAAAAAATAACATAATTAGCTGGCAAGTAGTCCGGGAGGTTTGGAAGAAGAAACCTGATCTGTGTGACATTCCGTTGAGTCAGTCAGGGCGCGAACGACTTCCTTTGTGTATGGCCGAGAATGGAGTCGATGGGACCACATTTACGGATAATTACACTGTTGGTTTCCTCTGGAGGCCTCGAGCGGTGATTGGTAGCTCTCGTTCAGTTCTATTGCCTCGATTGTTCGAGAAAATGGGAGCACCGAAGGATTCATTGCTCGAGACGAAGTCCGAGGTTTTTGATTTTTTTGCAAGAAAGCAGGGGGCACTCGTTATCATCGCAGGAATGGGAGTGAAGACCACTGCGGAGAACAGTGAGCGGACGGACTGCAAGTATTCCGAGCAAAAGCTTGATATCCCGGCGGAGCGGAGTGTTTATCTGAAGGGTTTGAATTGGGCACTCGAACTGGAGATCATGAGACGTTGCGATTTTTGTTTAATGATGCCGTCCGGCTTCACGGAAGTATTGTGGCTAAAAAGGGGGGGGAGAGTTCAGCTCCTGGATTGTCCTCCCATGTACCTCGCCAAGGTTCTTTGGAATCGAATGCCTTTTTTCGGCTTGGCCTCTCCCCGCGAGCTGTTTTTCCAGCTGCGCCAGCCCCATACTCTAGATCGTACCTTAAGACACTTGCGCGGGATTCTTCCATTACGAAAATGATTCATCGTGCCAGTGAGTTTCCTGTGTGAGTGACTGATCTTAGGGCCCTTTCCTCCCCGAAATTTCGTTTGCATTCTGTAGTAAGTCTATCGCTCTGCTATAATACGTAAGTTCAGCTTCCACATTTTTAATTCATGCACTCAAACTCTCCCTCCAAAGCAACCCATTCCGAGCCTCACGGATGGATCGCGCAAGTTCTTCATTTTCGACTTCACTCAGCTAATACGATGGATGAGTTCTTGCTAAAAACTTGTCGCTCCATACTTGAGAAGGGATATCGAACCGTGTTTTGCTTCAATGCAGAACCCTCAGCACAGGCAAGGGAGGAGCTAGAAAGTCTCGGTGCTGTTTGGTTTGTCGAAAAGTTTCCACTTTCTATGGGCAGTGCTTATCGCATTGGGCGAAGGCTCCGCAGCTATCGGCCCAACTTGTTAGTCACACATTTTGTTTCTCCATTTGAAATCGGCGTTCCCATCATGAAACTTTCCTCGGGATGTCCCAAAATAGTCATCACAGATCACACTAGCGTAGCGGCCGGGGCGGAATCCAAGTTTTGGAAGGTCCAACGAAGATTGAGATCTAAAATTTGCCCTTTGTTCATTGACCGAATAATTGGAGTGTCCGCCTTTGTGAGCGGAAAGAGAGTAAAGGAACAGACCTTCTCTCCTAGTAAAGTCACCCATGTTTCAAATGGAGTGAATTTGGCACGTTTTGTTCCGCCAAATTTTAACATTCGCAAACCAAGGTCGCTCGCATTTGTAGGATCGATCAATAGGTCCAAGGGTGTGGATCTCCTTTTAGAAGCAGTCTTAGGCCTGAAGACCAAGGGTGAAAACGAGTTCACTGTGAGAATTGTGGGTGCCGGAGTGGATGAAGCGTCAATGAAAGATTATTGCGCTCGCAACTTGCTAGTGAATGTGGAGTTCCTTGGGTTCATTAAATCGATTATTGGGCTCCTCCAGGAGACCGACATTGTGGTCATTCCCTCGCGCTCGCACGAGGCTTTCTGCGCTGTCGCCGCGGAGGCCATGTCTAGCGAGTGCTGTGTAGTTGCATCGGATGCAGGAGCACTTCCCGAAGTAGTCGGGGATGCAGGCGTTCTTTTTCCTTCAGGAAGCGCAGCTCAGCTTGAAAGTGCGCTGAGGGAGCTCTTGGCCGCGCCAGAGCACAGGGAGGAGCTTCGGAAAAAAGCTCGCACGCGTGCTTTAGCTTTTTTTTCCATTGAAAAAATGATTCAAGGGCACGTGGCTCAATATCTAGATGTGATGGGGGAACTTTCTAATCAAGAAGAAAAATGAGTCGAATGCCGTTCAACAGCCAAAGCGCTACAGTCTCCGCCATCATCCCTACGTACAATTGTGCGAAAACTGTGACGGAAGCGATCAAGAGCATTCTTGCTCAGACCGTTGCGGTTTTCGAGATCTTCGTGATCGACGACGGTTCCACTGACAATACAAAAGAAGCCCTTGTCCCCTTTGTGGGAAAAGTGAACTACATTTACCAGGAGAATAGTGGGGGGCCGGGCCGCGGGAGAAACGAGGGGATTCGCAGGGCTAGGGGGAACATAATTGCTTTTCTAGACGCGGATGATGTGTGGCACCCTTGGAAATTGGAGTTTCAATTGAGGGTTCTCGCTGATCACCCCGAGATTGGAGCTTTGGGAACCCAGACGTTCGCCTGGCCGAGCCCCATCGTTCCCCAAATGCCAAAAGTCGTACCCAACCTTGTCTTTTGCCCGCTGAAAGAGCTGCTCGTCAGAAATATCATTGCCACTTCTTCAGTGGTGGTTCGTCGAGAGACGCTCCAGCGAGCCGGAGAGTTTGTAGAGGATAGACTATTTGGTTCTGAGGATTTGGATCTCTGGTTACGAATAGCGGATGTATCGGTAATCGCGTTGCTGCCACTTCCGCTGATGGGTTATCGGGATATGGTCGGAAGTCTAAGCAAGCGAGCATTAAGAATGAGGGGCAATGGATTTGAAATAGTCGAGAAATGGGTAAAGAACGGATACCTAAAGCGGCGCTTTTTTCTGCGAAACAAGGCTTTAGCTCATGTCTATTTCGCGTCGGCTTTGGCTCAAAACTCCGAGGGGAACTGGGCCGGCGCTTGTCGAGATCTTCTCTACTCTCTTTTCCGGTATCCTTTTCCTTATTTAAGGGACAAGCGTTTTTTATTCGCCCGACTTGGCAGGTTAGTCTTATATACTTACAGTCATTTTTTCCGAAAAGGGCAGCGCTCTTAGAATCGATGGCTTAAGTCCTGCTACTTATCAATTTCTCCTCCGGTCAACCTAAGTCTGGTCACCGGAAATTCGTCCCTAAAGGTGCTTAGCCCGCTCAGCGAGCCGATCTCGAAGAATCGCTTTTTAACTTCGAAGCCTAGAAGCTGATTATTCTGCGATAAAGAGGAATAGGTATCAGCCAGGTCAAAAGGTAAGTCCTTTGGCTTGGAATCGAAGGCCGAATGACTGAATATACCCAGCCCCCAATCGATGTACTTCATCGAGTTATCAGGCGACTTCTTGTCGTAGCGAAGGAGCTGGCCATCGCGGAAAAGGACGTTGCTGCGATCGAAAAGGTTTTCGTTTTTGAACACGGTCATTAAGGCCAATGGCCGCGGTGTTCTAGTTTCTCTTTCCTTAAGAAAGTAGCTCATCACCGGGGCGAATTGGGTTGGTAAGTAGGAGTCCCCATACATTAGAAAGAAGGGGTCACTGGCAAGCGGCAGAGCTTTTCGAACTGCGCCGCCTGTTCCTAGCGGGAAAACGCCGTCCCGGCTGAATTTCACATTTAGTCCGAATTTTGATCCGTCTCCGACGTGCTTTTCGACCTGCTCGCCAAGAAAACCCGTGCAATAAATAATGTCCCTCAGATTCTGCGTCTTAAGTAATTCGAATTGGAAATCGATGAACGGGCGATCGTGAATTAGGATCATCGACTTCGGAATTTCCTTCGTGATCCCACCCAGGCGACTGGCAAGCCCTCCTCCCAAAATAACCACACTTCGACTCATGACGAGATGACCTTAGTTCCCTCGAAGTCAAATCGGAAACGAACTTCGGACAGTCCGACCTCTCTCATCGCCCGACGCAAGCGGAGCTTGTCCTCAGTGTAGAACAGTAGAAACCCGCCACCGCCGGCTCCGATGAGCTTTCCGCCGAGGGCCCCGGCAGATCTCGCCTTCGCATACCACTGGTCGATTTTCTGATTTGACATATTAGGAGACCTCAACCGCTTATGCTCCCAATGAATGTCCATGATATTGGCAAATTCAGTTAGATTTCCAGACTCCAGAGCCTCCCGGCTCTTATACCCGAGCTCTTTGACGAAATGGAGGTTCTTCAGAATGTCGTCTTCGCTTTTCATGCTACGTTCGTGTTGGTCCTTTAGAATCGCACTTGCTGAACGTGAAAATCCTGTAAAAAACATCAATAAATTTTCTTCCATTTGGTAGAGCACCTCTTTCTTTACTTCAAGGGGGCTCACCGTCACCTTCCCATCTTTGGCAAATTCGAAGCAGGTCAAACCGCCGATTGCGGAAATATACTGATCTTGCTTACCCACCGGATCTTTTAAGATGTCTATCTCAATATGACATGCTTCTTCGGCGAGGTCCTTCGGGCTCAGATAGTCCTTCCTATAAGAATGAAGGGCTCGTAGGAGCCCAGTGGTGAAGCTTCCGGAGGATCCGAGTCCAGTGCCTGAGGGGATATCGGCAACGCTAACTATTTCGAGGTTTTTATTGTCAAGATTCAGGAATCGAAGAGTCTCTCGAAATAGAGGGTGTTTTATTTTATCCAATTTATCGGCGACTTCTATTTCTGAGTACTTCAAGCTGATAAGATTTTGGAAAGTCTCATGCACGGTAATATAGATGTACTTGTCGATTGCCCCAGCGATGAGAAAACCACCAAATTTAGAGTAATAAGAAGGAAGATCAGTTCCCCCTCCTCCCAGGGACAGGCGAAGAGGGCTCCTCACAATAATCATGATTTGGCTCCAATCGGATTACACTAAATCTTAAAGCCAGCCTTTTTCGCGTCATCATAAAACATCTTCACTGTCTCCAATGAGAATTCCTCAAGGTTTTTTCCGACCCCATCAAGTTTTTTCAAAAGATCGTTGGTTACCGTAATTATGTGACAGCCGATTTCATCGGCCTGAAATATATTGAGAAGCTCCCTCGGACTCGCCCAAAGGAGCTTTACCTTGGGGTTTTTGGACACGAATCGAAGACTCTCCTTCATGAGCGGAATTGGATCTACGCCTGTGTCGGCAATTCGACCTGCGAATACGGAAATAATGGCCGCACGAGTCCCTTCCAGGGCTTCCATCGATTTTCTAACCTGATCCAACGTGAAAACGGCAGTGACGTTAAGCTGCACTCCTTTCTTGGTGAGTCTCTCAATGAGAGAATAGGAGGGCTCTTTTCTAGTATTCGTAATGGGAACCTTTACAAATACGTTTGGTCCCCAAGAGTTGATGGTCATTGCTTGTTTTTCCATTTCTGAGAACTCATCGGAGAATACCTCGAAGGAAATCGGATAATTGGTGATGGATTTCAAGACTTCCCGGGCGAATGCGGTGTAATCCTGAATCCCTGATTTCTTCATCAGTGTTGGATTTGTGGTGAATCCACTTATGAAACTCTTCCCATACATTTCTAGAATTCCTGCTTTGTCCGCTCCGTCCGCATAAACCTCAATCTTGAGATCCGACACGCTTTTAGCGCGCGGTTCGGCATCTACAGGGACCTTCAATAATTTTAAGTTCCTCATTACTTTCTCCCCAAAATGTAGTCCACCACTTCGCCCC
>JAHFAF010000451.1 GCA_023250715.1 Pseudobdellovibrionaceae bacterium
AAGGTATCCACTCCCCACACGTTGTTGAGAATCTTTTCGCGCGAGAGCACGCGATCGGGATTTCTCACAAAGAAAGAAAGCAATTTGAACTCGAGCGCGGAGAAAGGAACTTCCTTCTCTTCCAGAAACACGCGGTGACCGAGGAAATCAATGCGCAGGCCTTGAATCTCGTAGGCCGCAACGTTTTCCCGGCGCGCTTGGTTCTGGCGAATGCGAACCTTGATTCGCGCTTTCAGTTCTTCAGCGTCGAACGGCTTCTCTATATAGTCGTCCGCCCCGAGATCGAAACCCATCACCTTGCTGTGAGAGTCGTTGCGAGAGGAAAGAAAGATTACCGGCGTATTTGCCGTCTCTTTCTGCCCTTTGAGTAAGTGGCATACTTCGAACCCATCCACCTCACCCAAGGTGATATCTAAAAGGATCAAATCCGGTTTGTGTTCCCGAGCAAGCTCTACACCTTTTCTTCCGGTGTCCGCGCAGACCACGCGGTACTCAGCTCCCAGGGAAGACTGAATGAGAAATTGATAATCTTTGTTATCTTCGATTACTAAGATCTTTTCCATATTCCAAGCACCCCAAAATGGAGGAATTGCGCTGCAATTGTTTCATCGGCATTTCCCCACATTTCCTGAATTAAATCTTCTTGCGCACTTTACCGAATAGTAAGACGGAGCCCTGATGATTCAGCCTGAATTATTAAATGATGCAGCATTGAAGAAGCTGCTACGCGTGTACCCGGAAAACGCCTTTCTTTTCAAGCAAGGCGATAAGGGGAACACCATGTTCATCATCATTGAGGGAACCATCGAGCTCTTTCAAAAGACTCTGGCAGCGGTTCGTACCGTCGATATTATCGGCCCTGGTGACATCCTCGGCGAAAAGGCAATCCTCTCGAACGAGCCCTATAAACGGGGCCTTTCCGCGCAAGCAAAGACGGAAGTCGCTCTACTGGAGTTCGATCATAGGAATCTTCAGGTAATTCAGAGCAAGCTTCCGAATTTCGTCATGCAGATGTTAAGAATGGTGACCCAGCGATTAGACAAGGCGAACGAGCTAATCAGCGTGCTTCAGCTCCCCGACCCGTGCGAACGGCTCGCGCAGTTCTTTCTCTATTACGCGAAGTACGGTGGCTTGAAAGTGTCTCAAGGAATTCAGTTTCAACTGAACGTACCCCAAATTGTCGGAAATCTTGTCCTTCCAGAAGATTACGTAATAAAAGTCATCGAAATGCTCGTGAAAAATAACGTGCTGCTTCACAAGGACAAGGCTAAGGATATTTGGATTCTCACCGATGAAGGCGCGCTCATGGCGTCCATTGCGCTCGTCAAAGAACGCGTCGCAGCATAACTCACCACGTAAAATTCCGACGACTTTTTTTCTTCTTCCCATCAAAAACACTTGAGATCGTAATTTTCCTGTCATTAGAATGCTGATTGGGGGGAGAAAAATTGGCTAAGGGAAGGTTCCGACCACCGAGTTCGGTAATCCATGCGCAGACGCGCCCTCTTCCTTCCAATGTTGTGAGCCTCTCTCACTACCGAGCCCTTCAGAAGCAAGGCGAACTACCCAACGTCTATTATCTTTGTGGAAATGAGGAGTGGGCTCCCGTTCTCGCAAATTTTGCGTTTTTTCGTTTGAGCGTAATCACGGGTGAAGAAGACCTTAAATCGAGACTTCTGATTCACGCACCCGACTTGATTTTGCTGGATGGGAATTTGGATTGGGCAGCTCCCATTCCTCTCATCGAATGGCTGAGCCGTTTGATCGAAGCCCCCATCGTGATGCTGACCTCGCCGTCCGAAGCGAGCACTCCTCGAATTAAAGAAGCGTTCGCGGCGGGGCTGCACGACACGCTCTATACGCCTCTGCAAGAAGACGACCTCTCCGAGACGCTGGAAGTTCTATTGAAATTCCGTCGACACGTTTCCCTGAATCCCTAAGCGCTTGGCATCGGCAGGTAAATGAATCTGGAAAGATTCGGCGCTTCGAGGTTTTTCCAACTTCTCTATCTCTTCCCATTCCCATTCCACCTTGGTCTTTGCCCGCTCTAACGAGATCTGGACGAAGTAAGAGAGTGAAGGACAACACGGCTCAAAATCCGAATAAGCGATCTTTGCCGTCTCACGCGGCGATTCGATCCAAAGCTCCCGAATCGCCGCCGATTTTCCGTCAACCCACACCCTCCAACGGGTGTCACCCGACTTTAGCTCGCCCCAGTATGCTCCCCTAATCTCATCCCATTCCCATCCAGCAAGGGGGCCCTTTCCCGCTCGGGTCGGAAGAATTCCCACGACGATTCTTTGCAAATCATCGAAGGAAGTCTGAAATCCCAAATGACTCCGGAAATAGTCTTCTCCACCATCATTTCCGAGAAGAGCTTTCTTGTGCGAGGGATAGAATGCGGTGAATTTTTTCCCCTCGAGCGCAGCCACGAAAGCCACTCGGCCCAGCGGATCGCGAATCTCGAGTCGAACTTGAGTCGGGAGCTGCTGCAGGACCCTTCCTTTTCCGGAAACAGCGTGATCCTTTCCCGAATAACTAAAGCGAAGTTTTCCAGAAACCCACTTCAACTCTTCCCCACGCCGCGCTTGATCCTCCCAAAAGCCTTTCGACTGAAGACCCGTCGCCTGATAGCGCGTCACGTGACTGCACCCGATCGCAACTGCGAGCACAGCCGACCAGATGGCAAACGAAACTCGTTGGCCGAGCTTCTTCAATGAGATTGCTTCGCCCTTCGTGCTCGCAAATACCTTCATCGGTACTTCACCTTTTTCAAGAATTCGTCCATATGCGCGTTCGCCTCATCCGGAAAATCCGAGTGTGCATTATGGCTTCCCAACGGCACCGGCTTCAATTCTCCTTTGGGGAGAAGTGCCACAAGCTCCTCTTCGACCTTCATGGGTGTGATGAAATCTTTTCCACCGGCGATGCACAGGATGGGAAACATCGCTTTTTTTAAGGTCTCGCGCCCATCGAAGCGACTGTAATCATCCAGAAGAGAGAGGAAAACTGGAAGCGGTGTCTCGGCCACCCCCTCGATATAACTCCACACGTCCTCCGAATGGGCTGTCGTAGGATTAAAGCCTAAACGAGATGTCAGAAAATACCCCCACGCCGATTTCTTCGTGAATTTCTGCCAACCCGAGGAGAGCCAGTCCGGGGCCCACTGATAAAGAGAGGAATACCAACGGTAATACCGGTGCAATACGTCGGTGTGAAACATATGGTCGAAGGGATTACTGACCGCCCCGCACACAAAAACCGCCGCATGAAAGGGCTTCGGGTCCTGACGAATAGCCTCCGTGATGACAGCCACCCCCATGCTGTGCCCCACAGCCACGACCTCCTCCAACTTCAAAGCCCGGATGAGGCTCAATAGATCCCGCCCACACCATTCCAGGGTCAGATGCCGGTCATTTCGAGGCATTTCCGAAGCATGGTGACCCCGGTAGTCCCAGGTAATCACAGAATATTTCTTGGAAAACTGCTCGATCTGGTGGCGCCAGTGGCGTCTACGGCAGGTAAGACCGTAATTCAAGATAAGAG